>NZ_JAGQCP010000002.1:0-148792 GCF_024346255.1 Cyanobium sp. BA5m-10
GAGTCATACGCCTCCTCACATCAGCCTTAAAGGCCTCGCTGTAACGACGCATTGCTCTGCTCCATCAAGCCCCCTGGTGAAAAAAGTGGTCGAGATGGAGAGGCGTCAACTTTCCTGGCAGAGGGGGTCGGCAATGATCTCCTGCACCCACTTCTCATTGAGCGTCGGGTGCGCCTTCAGTGAAATTGTCTGGATTTTGACGTGCTTCAACGTGTCTGCTCGCTTCTCCCGACATCATGACCGCTAAAGCCCTTAGGAGCAATTTAATATCAGCAGGGCTGGCTACTTGGACGATGGATGCCCTAGGAATCGACGTGCTGGCCGGCAATCTGTGCGTTCATAGGGGATCTCAGAGCTCTGCCAATAATGCCAATAGTTTGTGAGCCTCCTTTATATGAGTTGGATCCATCCTAAAATATTCGGTCTGAGGCAAGCGGATATCCCTGAATTCGAAATGCATCTTCCGTTCGACGTCCTGAAAATTCTTACACCTAATTACGTTCAGAACTTCATCTGGCCGAAGCTCTCCAAGCCTTCTTAGCAAGTTTTCCGTAATACCTATTTTGCATAGGTCTCCATTCCTTACAAAATATACAAATCCAAATAGATTTTCGCCTACACCCTCGAAGCCTTCCTGCATGGTCAATCCCGAGACGTCTCCTCCAGGATTTCTTATTGCGGCAAGGAGATTATTTAGAAATTCTTTCCGTCGTGGCCCACTGTTGAAATAGGCTTTTTGCATTTCTTGCCATTTCTCTTCATCTTCTTGCAGCGGAGATGTTCCTGCATTAAAGATTTTCGCCGACCAAAATCTCCATGCCTCTCTTCGATTACACGAGAGTCCGTTAAGATCAAAATAAGATGAAAGGACGCTTTCGTAGCATTCTGCTAGCTCCAGCGGGAATTTTGCCATTTGTGGATCATCAAGCCATGGATGAGGCTTGTCAGCATAGGTGTTTGGATTTACAACGCCAGACCAAGAATCTATTTGCCAGTCTATAGTTTCACATTTAAAAAACTCTTTCTCAAGTGGAATACTGCGAAAGTCTTGGGCCGTCTCAATCTCGCCTGAATCATCTCTCAAGCATGCTGCAAGTCCAAATAATAGACAGGAAGGATCACACGAAGCCTTGAGAGTCTCAATCTCTGACCTTCTGGCATTTGTTTGATATTCTGAGAGTAACTGATCAAGCTCAGCATCTAGCAGCAAAAGCCTTTCAACGATTTCACCAAGTTCCTTGTGAGAAAATAAGCTGGAGTTCATTTTCAATTTGATTAAGTCTGCTACCTAGCGCCATCGCTATCGTAGTGGAGGACATGGCAATTACTTTGCTAGGTAAAGTTTTTAGCCCAATCTGGCCAACTTGATTAGCTCCCTCATAGGCATCAGTGGAGTCATGAGGTGGCATCTAAAAAATAATCGAGGAACTCGATCGGATCCTTGCAGTCATTCTCGCCTAGGCCTACGTGGTCACCAGTGATCAAGAATCGACATCTATGCCCCATTGGGCATCCACTTGCTTCCAGCCTTGGCCCTGCAACTACTGCGTGGAATCCCGCATAGAAAGATCAGACGGGAGGGCCATGAAGTCCCCAACAACTTGCAAAGCTGATTCCTTAAGTCCTTTGTCGTCCGTCCAACTGCCGTAATGCCGCATGTGGGTGCGGACGTCATGCCCCATCAAGGCAGCCAGGTCACGCATCGGCATGCTGCGCTCGTAGTACTTGACCCCACGCCAGGCATAACCATGCCGAAGGCTGTAGGGCACCAAGTCAGGCGTAACCGCCACCGATGACTGCCAGCACGGGTGACGATCGAGGTACTGACGAAAGGCTGCTCCACAGGCTTTGAAATCAGTGGCGTTACGAATGCTGGTGGGCAACTTGACCAGTCCACTGGCATACAGCTGCAAAACCCTCGCGCCCTCACCAGGTAATTCCTTGAGATCAAGCGGCAATACCAACCTGTTCTGCTTCGGCTGATTTGCGGTTGCCTTATTGCGCTTGACCGGCGCGACGTATAGATACCCCTCCTCCACCCTCAGGGCCATCAACTCAGCCGGACGCAAGCCATAGAGCCCAACAAGCGCAACAGCAAGACCCAACTCGGGGTTTGCATCCAAGGACTCCAGCAGCTGCAAAAGCTGTTCAGGCTTGACTGGCACCGTTGCCTTGGGTGCCGACTCACGAATCCCGACCAGAGCGGCAAGATCATGGACATCGCCAGGCAACCACTTTGTGGGAGCCCCGCAAGTCTTCACCGCAAAGGTCAAAAACCTTGCGACGTCGAGGAGGTTGCGCTTACGGCCGGGACTCCCAGACGGCAACTGATCAAGGTACTGCGTGCTGTAGGCCTTAAGAAGCCCACGGCCATCGTGGGGGGCACGCTTGGGAGCTAGGAGCAACTGGACAGAACGATCGATCCGATAACGCTCCTCGGCGTTATAGGTCGACTGCTTGACCCCTGTCCGGATGCGATGGGCCTCGTACTGGCTCGCAACCTCGGTCCAGTTGACACCGTTGAAGCCTGCATCTGAAGAACGGTGTAGCAGCGTGTATGCATCGTTTAGACCTAAACCGAGCTGCTCCATCCGGTTACGGACGGTCGCCACAAGCTGAACAACTTCGGACTGACTGCCTGGAGCCCACGCCAGATCCGTTGTCACTGCTTGCTTTCGATCACCAGGAACTCGCCGATAGAGCTTGACCCGACCGGACTGCTCCTCAATTCCCCAGCCCCGTCCGTGCTCACGTTTGAGCAGACCGCGAACGTCATCAACCCAGATCTTCTTCGCCATGACCCCCTGCCTATGCAGCAGGTGCTCAACCGACTGCCCTAATCTAGGGCAAAATCTAGGGCAAAATGGTACGAACAGGTCCTAACCAGTCCGTACAAGCTGTCTCAGCAAGCCTCTAACACCTGTTGCGGCATCAGCTATTTGCTTTCGTCGCAGGCAGTCTCATCGATAAAAAAATCTGCATGGCATGCAGGGGGTCAGCGGTTCGAATCCGCTTGGCTCCATATCAAACCCAGGCTAGCCCTGGGTTTTTTGATGTTTGGCGAATGAGCTGCCGGGGGGCAACCCACTAGCTCAATTCAGAAGTTCAGTTAGAGCTGCCACCGTGGCGGGTCAAAGATTGGGGAAAGGAGTAGTCCTTTTCCCGGAACAGCGCAAGGCAAGCTTCCACCACAGCGCCATCGAACAGGGTATTTTTGCCCGCACTGACCACCTCCAACGCCTCCCCCAATCCTTTAGCAAAGCGATAGGGACGGTTTGTAGTCATCGCTTCTACGGTGTCGGCCACCGCCAGAATCCTGGCCTCGAGAATGATGGCGTCACCCTCGAGCCCTTGAAGGTAGCCGCTGCCATCGAGACGTTCGTGGTGTTGACGCACCGCCTTAGCAACCGGCCAGGGAAAATCAATTTCACTAAGCACCTCATATCCCACCTCCACATGGCTCTTAATCAGGGCCATTTCCCAAACAGACAAAGCGGTGGGCTTGGTCAATAACTCTGCGGGAATTGCAATTTTGCCAATGTCGTGCACAAGTGCAGCAATGCGCAAACCCTCCATGGTGCTGGCAGCTAGGCCCAGCGCTCGACCAATCGCCTCGGCAAGATCTGCCACTCGGTGAGTATGCCCAGCGGTATAGGGGTCGCGCGCCTCCAGCACCGAGGTGAGGGCATTAACGATGCCACTTAAACCGGCCAATACCGCATTGTCATAGGCCTGCTGCAGGCCTTCGGCCCGCTTCCGCTCCGAGATATCACGAATATTGCACTGAATCACCATAGCTTCGCCAACCGAATAGACATTGCTAACAAATTCCACCGCTATCGACTTTCCGGCCTTCGTGAGCAGAGGCATGTCGTCATAGTGAACATAGAGCTTGTCTTGCAGATCAGAAAAAGCCTCAATCGATTTACCCTTATCAACAAAAGCGCCAATCTCCCACAACTTCAAGCCCACAATTTCAGCAGAGGGATAACCAAGTAGATCGCAAAGGTAGGGATTGACCTCCAGAATTAAGCCAGTCAACGCATCAATTATCAAAATGCCATCTTGGGCAGACTCAAAAAGACGCCGGTAGCGCTGCTCCGACGCCAGCAACGCCCGTTGAATTAGATCTTCCTGCTTCGTCACTACCTTTTCTCCCCCAACCCCTAAAGCCTATCTAGGCAAAGGGCTTGCGGCCATACGGGAATAGGGGAGATGGGCCTAAACAGATTTCAGCTCCAACCAATTTCCGATCTTCGGAGGTGATGCTGCCCCTGACTCAGAGCCACCATCAGGTCGCAACCGACCCTTTTCATAGCTGACCCTTTTCATAGCCAATCATATTCATACTCAAACTTTTTTCCACCCAACCAACGAGCTGTCTTAATGAAAAGCCCCCAGCCTGGTTTTGGTTTGGGGGCTCTTGCCGCAACCAGTTGACTGCTCTTGGGATTTCCAACCCGCCTTGCGTTGTTTAGCTGGCAGAATGGCAGTTGACCATTGCAAGCCCATGGGCTTCAGCGCCAAAACCCAATATGGATTGGTCGCCCTCATAGACCTCGCCGGGGCTTACGCCTCTGGAGCCTTGGTTCAAACCGGCGAGATCTGCAAGCGCCATGCCATTCCCGAACGCTATCTCGAGCAGATGCTCACCGGCCTGCGCAAGGCCGGACTGCTAAACAGCATCCGCGGACCGAGGGGTGGCTTTCAACTCGCCCTCAATCCAGACAACATCACTGTGGCCGATGTAGTGGCTGCGCTGGAAGGCAGCAGCAACACGGAACTGCAAAGAGAATCAGATGACCCGGCCTTCCTAGTGCTTGCTGCTCTAGACCAAAAACTGGAAGCCACAAAGGAAGCCCTTCTCACCGCAACCACCCTGGCCCAACTACTGCGCGAACACGATGCCTTCAAGCAGCCATTGCCGATGTTCTACATCTGATGCGCAACCGCAAGCCCTTGGCTCCATCAATGGAGGATCAAGACGACTGGCCCATCGACCAGGGGCGTCCCTGGCTGCTAAGGCTGCTGGCCCTGTTGGGAGCCCTTGGCTTCGTGATGCTGGGGGTTAACAGCCTGTTGCCTGCCTTCGAGCCGCCCAGCCCAAGGCCAATGCCCGATCAGCGCAACCGCTCAATCACTTGAGGGCTAGAAGCGGGACATGGCCACGATCTTGGCCAGCTTCTCGGCTTCTAGACCATTCAGTTCGTCGAGCTGCAACAGGCTGTCTTTGACCAAGCTGGCAAACACAAACAGGATGCCGTCGAGGCGGAAATCAAAGCGACCTTCGATCGTGTGGCGCTCGATACTCAGGTAATCGTGCAGCTGCCATACGGTTTCAGCATCTTCAAGCTCGACGGCCTTGGCACGCACCTGAGCCACTAGCTGCTGCACTGCCCTGGTGTAGGCACGGTCGAAGGCTTCGCGGGCAACTGACTGCTCCGTATCTGTCCAACCCTCAAGCATAGTGTCCATCATGTGAATTGGGCCCTCTCCCTTAGCAGCGAGGCTAGTCGGGGACTCAGCCTGCTGCGAGACATACGCCGCTGGGCCGGAAGTTCAAACCAGGCAAGCGTCGGGGCGTCATGGTGCTCCCTGTGATAACCGAAGTGGAAACAGGCCAGTAAGGAAAGCCAGGGAGCCATTTCGAGGCTATCGGCGTGGGGGCGACGCTGGGGCAAACGCTGGCCTCGATGGGGCAGGTAGGTGCCGAAAACAAACAACTGCAGCGAGCTGAGCAGCAGGGGCAAGGTGCAAAACAGCAGCACATTCAGCCAGCCGAATGGAGCCAAGCGGCAGGCGATCAAGGCCAACACTGTCCAGCCCATAAGTAACCGGCCCATCTGGCCCCAGGTGAGATAGCCAGCCATGAAGCGGGCATACCAAGCGATGGCCCCTGCTGCTGGATCCCCGTGGAAATCAGGGTCAGAGGCGCTAGCAGTGAATAGATGGTGGTGTTGATGGTTGCGGCAGCAGGCTTGATAAGGAAGCGCCGCGTATAGGCCTAGGGCGATCCTGCCCAGCAAGGCATTGCCATAGCGGCAATGGGGCCACAAAACCCCATGCATGGCGTCGTGACCAACGATGAATAGGCCTGTTTGCAGCAGGGTGCGGCCAACCACTCCAAAAAAGATGGCAAGCCAGACCCATGGCCTGGCCTGCTGGATGGCGTTTAAATCCCAGCTCAGCAGGCCAGCAAGGCTGACCAGCCAACCCATCGTTATCAGTGCGGCAAGCAGAAGCCCCTTGCGGCTGGCTGCGCTCAACGGCCGAATTTCAGCAAATCTGCAGGGGAAGCCAACAAATCGATGGCCACGAAGTAGATCTTGCCGTCAGGGTTGAGCAGGAAACGCCAAGCAACGTTCATACCAACTCCGGCTCCAAACCAGGGGGTCTGGACCTTGCCAGTCACCTTGATTTGGGTGAAGCTACCTTCTGTGGGTTCAGCGAAACCGCGCTCAGGAAGAAGCTGCAAGTTCTGGCAGTCTTCACGGAAGAAGCGCAGGATCGCGTCACGTCCCACGATTGGCTTCTGGAAAGGGGCTTGGAGTGCGCCATCCGCCAGAAACAGCTCGATCAGGTTGTCGAAGTCGTTGGCGTTCAGCAGGTCCATATAGCTGTTCACCGTTGGGTTGATAACGCCCTCGATGAACACCCGCTTGCGCTGCTCCTGGGGAGTGGGAGCGGCAATGGGCTCCATGACCCGCTGTCCCTCGCCTTTGGCGGGGTCGTAGCCCATATCAACCACAAAGTTGCGCAGCAGGGTGATCTGCTGACCCTGATCGACAGCTTTCACTGAGCTGAGCACCGCAGAAGCGTTGGGCGACAGCTGATAGCCCTCGGGGATCGGAGCAACCAAACCGGCGGCCATCCATTCGCCCAACTGGTACCAGAAGCCCAGCTTGATGTTCACCGACCAGCAGGCGTAGGTGCGACCGATTTGGGTATCGGCGCGATTGGCAAGCTCGCACATCATCTGGCTTTGCTCAGCGAAGTTCATCGCCTTGATTTGGTTGAGCACAGGCTCGGCAAACTGCATCCGCGCTGCGCCAGGGGCGGCCACGGTGATTGTGTTGCCCATTTCGAGATAGGCGTACCAGATCAGAGCCAGTTGGTCCTCGGCGCTCAGCAAGCGAAAGCGGGCCGTGATCGCAGGCACGACGTCAGCTGAAGCTGTATCGGGAAAGATCTGGGTTGCCTTCTCAAGCGTGAACATGCGGCGACGATCCAATTGTTAAGGAGATTTGCAGAGTCTAGCGCCAAGGAGCAAGATCTGATAAGACGCAGCCGCTTTGCGGCTCCGCCATGATCCAATTCTGCTCCAAACACCCCACTCCGTGACCATGATTGCGCACGTACCGGTGCTTAACGAAGCCGACCGTTACAAGCTCGATCGCTCAGACGACGCTCTTTTTTACGCCGAGCCCCGCTTCGTACAGCACCTCGATGCCAGCTTCCGCGCCCGGCTGACCTCTCTGTATCGCGAGCGCATTCCCCCTTGCGCAACCGTGCTGGATCTGATGAGCAGCTGGGTGAGCCATCTGCCAGAGGACATCACCTATCAGGAGGTGATCGGCCATGGCCTCAATACCGAAGAGCTCAAAGCCAATCCGCGCCTTGATCGCCATTGGGTGCAAAACCTCAACGTTGATCAGCACCTACCGCTAGCCAACGACAGCGTTGATGTGGCTCTGATCGTGGCCGGCTGGCAATACCTTCAACAACCGGAAGCTTTAGCTGCCGAGTTGCTGCGGGTGGTCCGGCCCAGGGGTGAAGTGATCGTGGCGTTCAGCAACCGGATGTTCTTTCAAAAAGCGCCCCAGATCTGGACCGACGGCGGCGACCGTGATCACCTGGCCTACGTGGCCCAAGTACTGATGGCTCAAGGTTGGGGCAGGCCGGAACTGGTGGCGGAAGAGACAGCAGCTCCAGGAGCTCTCGGCTGGCTTGGCCAAAAAGGGGATCCTTTCTTGGCGGTGATTGCCTCCAAGCCGATTGCCAGCTAGGCAACCAGCAGATTCTGCAGACAAAAAACCCTGGCAGTAATTACTGCCAGGGGAATAGCTAAGAGGGCTGATGCACTCAGCCCTAATGGATTCAGCCCAAACCCAGTTGGCCCAGGATTCCTTGACCGGTGAGGAGCTCGGTACCAAGTCCGATCACGAAACCGAGCATGGCGAGACGACCATTCCAGGTTTCAGCGAAAGCGACAAAACCGAAGCGGGTAGTGGATTCAGCCATGAATGTTCGTTAGTTACGAAACTTGATGAAATCGTAACAGATCTTGAAGCCGTGGTTGCGCTCGATCGGGACCGGCCATAGGGGTTCCTGCAGGCCTGCCCGGGATTGATCACTACTGCTGAGCAGTGGGCTTTTCCCCAGCCAAGCGCCCTTATCCCCAGCTTTGCGTAGGTTTTTCCACAGAACGGCGGCTCAATATCGGCCGCTCGTCCTGATCCTTTTGATTCTGGATGGGGAAAACGGCCCTCCCCTTGACGCGTCTCCAAGCAACACTTCCGAGCCTGAGGCCGCAGCTCCCAAACCCCGAAAGCGCCCATGGGCCGGTGCTGGCGGCCGTGCGTCTTGCCGGACTCGCCTCCCGGGTCAGCCTTTGACGAATGAGCGCCTGGCGTGGGGTGATGGGGGGACCCAGGCCGATGCCGCCATGCCCCAGATCCCGGACCACGCCCCCGCCTTTGTTTCGGTCGAAAACCAGTTCCCTGAGGAGCTGTACGACGCCATGCGGGAGTTTGTCCGGGTTCACCCGCAGTGGGATCAATACCGCCTGATGCAGGCAGCTCTGGCCGGCTTTCTCTTCCAGCACGGCTGCCCAGACCGGGCCGTGGCTCGCCATTACCTCGACGGACTATTCCGCCGCCAAGCACCCGATCCCACCGCAACCAGACCCTGAGCTCCCTTGCCGGGGGCAGACTGGCAAGGCGTTGTTGGACAGCAATGGCCGCAGGAGCATCAGAGGCCGATGCCCTCCTGGTGGCGATCGGCGCCGTTCCCGGCGCCTGGCTCCGCTTCCGGGTGGTGGATCACCTGGAGCCCGTGCTGCCCAGCCGGCACTGGGGCACCTTTGGGGTCAATGTGATCGCCTGCTTTGCCCTAGGGCTGATTGTGGGCCTAGAGCAGAGCTGCGGCGAAGCCTCCCGCAGAGCATTGCTTCTTCTGGGCACCGGCTTCCTGGGTAGTTTCAGCACCTTCTCCAGCTTCAGCGCCGAGCTCTGGATCGAGCTGGGCAAGCGGCATTGGCGCGAGGCTGCCGTGCTCGCTGGAGGATCGGTAGCAGGAGGGCTGCTGGCGATGCTGGCGGGCCTCAGCCTGGGCGCTCAGCCATGAGCACCATGCCAAGCCGCAGCCTGAAGGGCGATTTGCGCGACCTGGCCCTAGTGGCCGGCGGCGCCATCCCCGGCGCCCTACTGCGCTGGCAGCTGGATGCCGATGTGGTCGCCAACATGCTGGGCTGCCTACTGCTCGGGGTGGTTTTGGCCCAAGCCAGCCAGCGCAAAAGGCTGATGCTGTGGGCAGGCATCGGCTTCTGCGGGTCCCTCACCACCTTCTGCACCTGGATGTTGGACCTGACAAGGGCCCTGCAGGCCGGCAAACCAGGGGAAAGCGCGCTGTTGCTGCTGGCGAGCCTCGCCGGTGGCGTTGCTTTGGTCGCCCTTGGCCACACCATTGGGATGCTTTTGAGCCACCGTCTGCGAGATACGCCTGCGAGATAGGGCGGCGAGATAGGGCGAGAATGCCAAAAAACCAATGAGCAGCTCTGCTGTGAGGCCCAGCTCTCCAAGAAAGGGCCCCTATCAACCCTCCCTGCTGCGCGCCCTGCATGGCTGCAGCGCCCTGGCCTTGCTGGGTTGCTGGCTAACGGGCCTGGTGGTTTACAGCCGTTATGACGGACGCTGGGGGCGGCTACCACTGCAGCTGCCAGGCGACTGGATTGACATCCACGGCAGCTTGGGCGTGGTGATGTTGCCGTTTGCGGTGCTGCTGGCTGTCTACGCCTGCACCCTGGGGCGGCGCCGGCTGCAACGCCCCAGCAACTCCCTCCCCCTGCTGGCCCTAGGTCTGGCGATAGGCAGCGGCAAGTTGATGCAAGAAGACTGGTTGCGCAGCCGCCAACTGCACCATCTCGCTTATCACCTACACCTGCTTGCCTGGCTGTTGGTAGGCGTGGCAGTGGCGGCTCATCTCTGGGGAGTCCTGCGGCTAGGGGGCTGGCCCCTAGCCCAGTCGATGCTGAACACCACCGCCCGCAGCGGCGATCAACCCAGCGACTGGCTCCGGCAGCTATGCCGAAGCAGGTGATCCCTCAGAGCCATCTGCGCCAAGCCGCCCCCACCAGCACCAGTAGCAAGGGAAGCTCTCCCCAGCGGTCGTAGGGGCTGGGGGTCTGCAGGCGGGGCACGGTGAACACACCGGTGGCTGCCCGCCCGGAAGGCAGCGAGGCCACGGGCAAGCCGCGGCTATTCACCAGCAGGCTTGGCCCCGTATTGGCGGCACTCACCAGCCAACGGCCAGTTTCGATGGCCCGCAGCTGGGCCAGGGCCTGAAACTGCTGCTGGAGCAGCAGCGGGTAGGGATCGAGGTTGGCGCTGGCCAGCAGCCAGCCGGCTCCTTCGCGGGCGGCGGCAGCCAGGGAGGCCCCATCGGATAGCTCGTAGCAAATTGCCCCGCCGATGGCGCCAGCTGGCCGGAGCATTAGCCGCGACGGCGCTCCTGGCTGCAGACCCCCCACGGCCGAAAGGCCGCTCCAGCGAGCCAGGTTTGCCAGGGGCACCCATTCCCCCAGGGGCACCAGCCGATGCTTATCGAGCCAGCTACTCGCCCGGCTTTCCCCTGGCGCCAGGCGCAACAGGGCGCTGCGCTGCTCGGGCTCCCCCGCCACCTCCTGCCAGCGGAAGCCGCCGCTGATCAGCTCCACCGGCACCGGCTGCGCCAGCTGGGGCTCAAGACCGAGGGCCCCCTCCGGCAGGACCACCACATCCACCGAGCGCTGGGCCGCCTCCGCCAGCGCGGCCCCCAGGCGCTGCTGCAGCCGCTGCTGCTGGTCCCACTGAAACTTGCGGCGGGTGGGAATCGCCGGCTGCAGCACCAGCACTCGCTCGCTGCCGCCCTCCCCCCGCAGGGGCATGGCCGCTAGGGCAGCAGCACCGGCGCCGTGGCTGAGCAGCACGGCAGCGGTTGTAACCACAAGCCAGCGGCGGCGCTGGGGGGCGGTGCAGGTGCGCCAAAGGCACCAACCCAGCAGCAACTGCACCGCCGCCAGCAGGCCACCACCACCAAGGGCAGCCAAGCCCGCCAAGGGGCGATCGCCGGGTAGGGCAGCAGCCCCCAGCCCCAGCCAAAAAAGGGGCCCTTTGGCCAGCAGCACCTCAACCAGCCCCCAGCCAGCGGCTAACAGCAGGGCGCTGCTGAAGCGGCGCGGGTCTAGGCGACTCGCTAGCAGCACCCATAAAGCCACCAGCAGTGCTCCCGCCAGCGCACACAGCAACAGCAACAACAGGGCCAGGGGCAGGCTCAAGGGGCCCGGTACGCCGATCCAATCGAGGGGATGGAGACCCAGCAACCAGCGGTGACTCACCAGCACGGCGGCAGCTCCCCACAGGGCCCCACCCCAAGCGCCGAGAGCTGAGCCAGCCAGGGCCCACAGGGGCACCAGGGCCAGCCAAAGCAGGGGAGGCATGCCCAGAGGCGGTAGCGCCAGCCCGGCCAGCAGCCCCGAGGCCAGCGCCAGCCACCACCCCCCCAGCCGGTCATTGCCCATGGCAAGCAAGAGTAGGAAGCGCCAGGGTGTCTGGGGAATCAAGCCGCCATGGATCCGAACAACCCCCTCCAACAACTGCTGCTGCGCGGCCTCGGCACCACCTCCCTGGTGTCAGAGCGGCTGCGCAGCGTGACCCAAGCCTGGGTGCGCAGCGGCAAGCTCGATCCCAGCCAGGCTCCAGCCCTCGTCGACGACGTACTCAAAGCCCTGCGGGGCGAAACCCCCGAGCTAGAGCAGCAGGCCGAGCGCCAGCTGGAGCGCAATAAAGACCAGCTCCTGCAAGACCTAGGCCTAGCCCGTCAGCGCGAACTTGATGAGCTGCGGGGCCGACTCGACCGGCTTGAACGCAGCCTGCGTCAGCGCCCAGGTAATGAAATGCCTGGCGAGATCGAAATTCCCGACTGATCAGCCCTGGCTATCCGTCTGCCCGTCAGAATCAGTCCAGTAATTGGAGTCCCATGCGCGACATCCTGATCAGCTCCGCTGTCTGCGTGGCCTGTCTGCTGCTGGCTCTGGTGAGCCAGCTGGTCAATCCAACCGTGGTTGACGCGGCCAGAGTTGATGCGGCCAGCGCCGGTGGCCAAGCCATGGCCTCCCTGTTTTCAGCCCAAGCGCGGCCAGCCGTGAGCAGCAGCTTCGAGCTCGACCCCGACGACCCCAACCCCACCCTTTTTGTGATGGCCAGCGAAAACGATCAAACCAACGGCGCTGAGCTCGCGCAAGCCAGCGGCCTCGGAGGTGAACTCAACGCTCCTAAAGAGCGCACCACCCCCAGCGGCCTGCGCATCACCGACCTGGTAGTCGGCGATGGCGCTGAAGCCATCGCCGGCCAGACCGTGGCCGTGAACTACCGGGGCACCCTGGCCAACGGCACGGAATTCGACAGCAGCTACGGCCGCGGTCCCTTCTCCTTTCCCCTTGGCGGCGGCCGGGTGATCCAGGGCTGGGATGAGGGTGTGGCTGGCATGAAGGTGGGCGGCAAGCGCAAGCTGGTGATTCCACCCGATCTGGCCTACGGCGATCGTGGCGCCGGCGGCGTTATCCCTCCCAACGCCACCCTCACTTTCGAGGTGGAGCTGTTGCGCATCGGCGGCTGAGCTGCGGGCTGGGATCGTTAGGATGGACGCTCTGGCTGGATGCTGGCGCGCCGCCCCTCCTGCCTACCCCCTCTTCTTTTTCCTCTCCATGGCTCACACGCTGCCCGCGCTGCCCTACGGCCTCGATGCGCTCGAGCCCAACATCTCCCGCTCCACCCTGGAGTTTCACCACGGCAAGCACCACGCTGCCTACGTGACCAACCTCAACAACCTGGTGGCTGGCACCGACCTTGAGGACAAGAGCCTGGAAGACACCATCACCGCAGTGGCTGGTGATGGTGGCAAGGCTGGCGTTTTTAACAACGCCGCTCAGGTTTGGAACCACAGCTTTTATTGGCAGTGCATGAAGCCCGGTGGTGGTGGCCAGCCCACCGGCGCCCTGGCCGACAAGATCAATGCTGATTTCGGCAGCTACGAGGCCTTCGTCGAGCAGTTCAAAACCGCCGGTGCCACCCAGTTCGGCAGCGGCTGGGCCTGGCTGGTGCTCGATGGCGGCAGCCTGAAAGTCACCAAGACCGCCAATGCCGACCTGCCCCTAGCCCACGGCCAGAAGGCCCTGCTCACCATGGATGTGTGGGAGCACGCCTACTACCTCGACTACCAGAACCGCCGTCCCGACTACATGACCACCTACCTCGAGAAGCTGGTGAACTGGGACTTCGTAGCTGCCAATCTGGCTGCCGCCTGATTCAAACTCCCTCTCCGGGCGTTTAACCGTCATTGAGGCCAAGCCCCCGGCGAACCCGGGGGCTTTTTTATGGCTCTGAAATACACAGCCGTGACTTGACTAGTCTGACCAGACAGGCCTGGTCAACCAAGCATGGATATCAAGACTGTGAACGTCCAGGACGCCAAGACCCATCTTTCGGCCCTGCTTGCACGGGTGGCAGCCGGCGAACACATCTTGCTAGCCCGCAATGGCAAACCGATCGCCCAGCTCGTGCCCCTCGATCCCAAACCCCGGCGCCAGCTGGGCTTCATGTCAGGAAGCCTGGGTAATGAATTCTTTGAGCCCCTGGCCAACAATGAACTTGAGGGCTGGGGCCTATGAGGCTGCTGCTCGACACCCACATCCTGATTTGGGCAGTGCTTGAACCGCAAAAACTCTCACCAGTCCTGCGCGACGCCCTAGAAAACAGCAACAACCAATTGTTAGTGAGCGCTGCGACCGCCTGGGAAATCGCCACTAAATGGCGCATTGGCAAGCTCAATCAGGCACAAGCCATAGTGCACAACTACCCCCAGGCCCTTAACGGGTTGGCCGCCATCGAACTGCCCATAACCGGGGCGGTGGCGCGTCAGGCCGGACTCCTGGATGTTGAGCACCGCGATCCCTTTGACCGCCTTCTGGCCGCCCAGGCGATTGCCGATGGATTGCTGCTCGCCAGCAATGACCCTGCCTTCAGGTTGTTTGCTGGATTGGAGCTGCTGAGCTGAGCACCACTTCCGGCGCAATCCACATGGCATCGCCATAGGAGAAGAAGCGGTACTCCCGGGCGATCGCCTCGGCATAAAGAGCCAAAAGGCGCTCGCGGCCTAGCAGGGCACTCACCAGTAGCAGCAAGGAGCTCTTGGGCAGGTGGAAGTTGGTTAGCAGCCCCTGCACCACGGCAAACCTGTAGCCCGGCTGGATCACCAGATTCACCGGCCCCGTGTGGGGCCGCAGCTCGCCGCCATGCAGCTGGGCCACCGCCTCGAGGCTCCGCACCGAGGTGGTGCCGATGGCTATCACCCGGCCGCCACGGGCGCGGCAGGCGGCCACCGCCGCCACCAGCTCTGGGGTCACCTCCACCCACTCACTGTGCAACTGGAGTTGGCTTAGGTCTTCCGTTTCCACGGGGCGAAAGGTGCCCAAGCCCACGTGCAGGGTGGTGGTGGCCAGCTCCACACCTCGAGCGCGGATCGCCGCCAGCAGTTCGTCGCTGAGATGCAGCCCCGCTGTTGGCGCAGCAACAGCCCCAGGCTTGGCGGCGTAGCGGGTCTGATAGCGCTCGTTGTCGCTTTCGTCGTGCTCGTGGATATAGGGCGGCAGGGGGATGGCGCCGTACTGCACCAGCAGCGGCTCCAATGCCGCCGCATCGGCGCACTCCAGCGGAAACTGCACAATCCGCCCGCCCGTATCGGGGTCACTGCCAAGCACCTGCAACGGCAGCGGCGTCTGGCCTTCGGCCACCACCTCGATCCAATCACCAGGCTTGAGCTTCTTGGCGGGTTTAGCCAGGCAGAGCCACTGGCCCTGCCCGCCATGCCAAGGCTCCAGCACCAGCAGTTCCACGGAGCCGCCACTGGGCCGGCGCGCCTCCAGCCGAGCCCGAAGCACCCTTGTGTTGTTCACCACCAGTAGGTCGACGGGCCGCAGCTCCTGCTGCAGGTCCCAGACGTTCAAATGACGAGCCTGGGGCGCAGGACTAGCCCCGCCTGGCTCCACCACCAGCAGCCTCGCCGCATGGCGCGGCTCCACGGGACGCTGAGCGATGCGCTCCTCTGGCAGATTAAAGTCGTAACTGGAGAGCCGTAGATCGGCGGAATCGCTCATGCCGGAAGGTAATAGCGCACGAGGGTAAAAACGCGATTGCCGCTGGCATCAAGGGCTCTGTGCATATTGATGCCGCGTTGATTGAGAAGTAGCGAATCAAAGCTGTAACGAGGTATCGCCATCGGCATCACAATTGTGTGGGTGACGTCTGGGTGAAGCTGCTCCTCAGACGCCACGAATGCCACAAAAGGATCAACCAGCGAGGAGAAGGGGCTTGCCAAGATATGCAATTGGATTCCGGGCGACTCGCCTACTAGCCGCTGCCAGTCGCGGCGGATCATTGCAGGGTCGTCCTCCTCGGAGCGAACCCACACCCCAATCACCTGATCCGACACCTTGGCGGCGTAGCGCAGGGCATCTAGGGATGGACGTGACAGGGAAGGAATCCAGACGATGCTGCAGTTGCCCACGGGGTCGCGTCGATCAGGCAAGCGCACTGTGCCCTGTGCCTCGGCTGGCAGGGAAATAGCCGCATAAACCCTGTGATAGCGGCCCCGAATGCGTGCCAGCAGCCACACCAGAAGCGGGATAGCAATCACCACTATCCAGGCCCCCTCGGCAAATTTTCCTACCACGATCACCAGCAGCACCACCAAGGTCGTGAGTGCTCCCAAGGCATTCATCGTCAATCGACCCAGCCAGCCAGCGCCCCGTAGCCGCAACCAGCGCACCACCATCCCCGCCTGGGAAAGGGTGAAGGCCAGGAACACGCCCAAGGCGTAGAGGTTCACAGCCACGCTGGTGTCACCCCGGCACACGAGGATGATCAGAGCGGTGGTCACCAGCAACACGGCGATACCGTTCTGAAATACAAGCCTGTCGCCAATCCAGCCCATCTGACGGGGCAGGAAGCGGTCATGGGCCAGCATCGCCGCCAATCGGGGGAACCCCGCAAAGGCGGTGTTGGCCGCCAGGGCAAGGATCAGCAGAGTGGTGATCTGCAATGCCCAGAACATTGGACTGCCGGCGCCAAACACCCTCATGCCGATTTGGGCCAGCACCGTGCGCTCCGGATCAGGAGCCACTCCGTAGAGGAAAGCAAGTCCGCTGACGACCAGGAACATGGCGGCCAGCATTACCCCCATTACCAACAAGGTGGCCTGGGCCCGGCGAGCCGCCGGTTCACGAAACACCGAAACTCCATTGGCGATGGCTTCAATTCCAGTCATCGCAGAGCAGCCAGAGCTGAAGGCACGAAGTAGCAAAAACAGTCCCAGGGGCTCCACCGCCCGGATCACCGGTGGCGCATCGGGCGTAAAGCCATGGGCAAACACCAGGTTGTGGAGGCCGAACACCGCCAGCAGCGCCACCATCACCACAAAGGCGTAGGTGGGAACGGTGAACGCCTGGCCGGCTTCGCGCAGGCCCCGCAGATTGGCCCATCCGACAGCCAGGAGCAGCAGCAGCGCCAAGGGCACCTCGTAGGGGAGCAGGGCTGGCAAAAGCGAGGAGAGGGCTTGAGTACCTGCCATCAGACTCACTGCCGCGGTGAGGGTGTAATCCACCAAAAGAGCTGCCGCCGCCACCAGCGAAGGCCCGGTGCCCAGGTTTTCGCGGGCCACCACATAGGAGCCACCGCCCTGGGGATAGGCCTCGATCGTCTGGCGATATGAGAACACCACGATGGCGATCAAAACAACGATCGCTGCGGTGATCGGCAGCGACAGGCCCAAGGTCTGGCTGCCGGCCAACACCAGAACCCCAAGCGCAGCCTCGGTTGCATAGGCCACCGAGGAGAGAGCATCTGAGGAAAGAATCGGCAGAGCCTGCACACTGGGCAGGCGCTGAGCAGAGGCTTCCGCGCGAGGCAGAGGTTTGCCCAACAGCCTGCGGAGCAAGGGTTGGGCCGCAGGCTGTTTCATCGCGATAGGGGCTTCAGAAGGCCAAGCTTTCTGGGTTGGTCTCGATCAGCTGAGCCAGGTCCTTGAGGAAGGCAGCCGCCTGGGCGCCATAAATCGTGCGGTGGTCGCAGGTGAGATTCACCTGCATTTGGTTGGCCACCCGAATCGAGCCGTCTTTACCTGCCACCACTGCGGGCCGGGAGGCGGCCACCGCCAGGATGGCGCCGGTGCCTGGGGGCAGGATTGCGTCGAAGCGATCCACACCAAACATGCCGAGGTTAGAGAGGGTGAAAGTGCCGGTGCTGTATTCCTCAGGCTGGAGCTGCTTGCTGCGGGCCCGCGCCACCAGGTCGGCCCAGTTGCGGGCCATGGCATAGATATCGGTCTTGTCGGCGTTGGCCAGCACCGGAGTGATCAGGCCTCCGTCTTCCATGGCTACGGCCACGGCCACATTCACTGAGGCCGGGAAAGCCATGGCAGTGCCATCGACGCTGGTGGCGGCATTTACCTGGGGATGGCGCGCCAGCACCACGCCCACGGCCTTGGCCAGCAGGGCAGTCATCGTGACGCCCTTGGGCTTCACCTGCTTGTAAAAAGCGTCGAGCTTGGTGGTGGTGATTGTGTATCCCACCCGGAAACAGGGCACCGCCAGGCTGGCGACCATGTTGCGGTTGACAGCGTTTTGCAGCGTGTTGAAGCCCACGCTCTCGCCGGGCCGGCCGAAGGCATCGCCGGCGGGAGCTGGGAGAGGCGCAGCTGCACCATTGGAAGCGGCAGGTGCGGAGGCGGGGCCTGAGCCCTCGGCAACCCGCGGCACCGTGATCGGCTGACCGGTGGCAGCCATCACGTCTTCCGCCTGGATGCGGCCGTGGGGACCGCTGCCGCGCAGGACACCCAAATCGACACCCAATTGGGAGGCAAGCTTCTTGGCCCGCGGCGAGGCCACCACTCGGCCGCTGGCCGTGGAGGCCGGAGCCACCACCGGAGCCGCCACAGCAATAGCCGGAGCAGGAGGTGGGGTTACGGGTGCGGAGGGAGCGGGAGTTGGGGTGGCGGCCGCAGGCGCTGGGGCTGGGGCAGCAGCTGGGGCAGATGCCGCTGGGGCCTTGGCTGCCACCTCGGCAATCTCAGCCTCGGTTTCGACGATCAGGCCAATTGTTTCGCCCACCGGCGCCGTGCCGCCGGCAGGCATCAACACAGCCGCCAGGTAGCCCTCGTTGAAAGACTCCACGTCCATGTCGGCCTTATCCGACTCGACGACCAGCACGGACTCGCCGCGCTCAACCTTGTCGCCTGGATGCTTCAGCCACTCCACGATCTTGCCCTCCGTCATGGTGGAGGAGAGGGCCGGCATGAAGATTTCGTGGGTGGCCAACGGAGGTCTGCCGTGTAATGGGCTGATTTTACGCGGCTCCCGCCAGGGGGATCAGCCGGCCTCGATGGCCTCGATCACGCCATCGCGCACCAGCACAGCCGCCTGCAACTTCTCAACCAGGTTGTCGCCCACCTGCACATCGCAGACGCTCTCGATCTGGCCTTGCTCAACAATCTGCTCCATTTCCAGTTCGCGCACCTGGCGTTGCTGCTCCAGCATCTGGCGCTTCTGCTCCTCCAGCTCGGCGCGCTTTGCCGCCACCTGCTGCTGCACTGAAGCCACCTGCTCCTGCACCCGGGGGTCGAGGGGGTTGGCGCTCTGGCGGCGGATCTCATCTACCAGTTGCTGACCCTCCTGCTCTAGCTGGGACAACTGGGCGTCGACATTGGCGATGGCATTGCTTAGCTCTCGCTCGGCGTCCTCCTTCCAACGGGGGGTAACCACGGCACGCACGGTGATGGTGCGTTTGATCGTGAGGGAGCCGTCAGCCATGGGGGGAGTAAAACAGCGCCCAGGCTGTCAGCAGGGCGCACCGGGGTCAACCGCCGGTTCGCCGCACCGCACCCACAAGGGTCAGCGGGGTGCGTAGATCGCCTCAATCGCCGCAGCATCGCGGGCCGTAATCCGGTCGCGGCGCTGCTTGAGGGTCTGGGTGAGCAGACCGTTATCGAGCGTGAATGGCTCCACCAAGGCCACACCGCTAAGGCGTTCGTCGGGGCGTGAGCCGGGGCGGGCGGCCAGTAGCCGGTTGCACTCCCGCGTTAGGGCGCGCAACTGGGCTAGTTCGCTCCACTCCGCCGCCTCCTTGGCCACCACCAGAGCGCCGAGCTGCTTGCGGTCCTGGCCCACCACCAGCACCTGCTCGATCAAGGGGCTGGCCACCAAGGCCTCCTCGAGGGGGCCGGGCTCGATGTTTTCGCCGCTGCTGAGCACGATCGTGTCCTTGGCCCGGCCGGTGAGCACCAGGGAGCCATCGGGCAGCAGGTGGCCCAGATCGCCGGTATCAAACCAGCCTTCGCCGTCAAGCACAGCCGCGCTGGCATCCGGCTTGCCCCAGTAGCCCGCCATCACCTGGGGGCCTCGGGCCAGCACCCGGCCGCGCTGCCCCAGGGCCAGCAGCTCGCCGGATTCGAGATCAACGATCCGCAGGCTGGTGCCCGCCAGGGGCTGGCCGGCGCTACCGCGGCGGTTGGCCCAACGGCGCCGGCAGGTGAGCACGGGACTGGTTTCGGTGAGGCCGTAGCCCACCAGCAGCTCGATGCCGATGGCTTCGAAGAAGCCATCCACGTGCATGGCCAGGGCGCCGCCACCGCTGATGGCAGTACGCAGCCGGCCGCCCACCAGCTGCTGGCGCAGCTTCGGCCAGAGCAAGGCCGCCGCCAGCCGGTGCAGGGGCCAGCGCAGCAAGGCCAGCCCCGCGGCGCCGAGCCTGGCCGGCCAGGCCTCCGGCGCAAGGGTGAGATCGAGGGCCTGGCGGCGGCGGCGGCCAAAAGCGCGGCTGTTGGCCAGGGCCGCGCCCAGTAAGCGCTGGCGCCAGGCCGGCATGGCCGCCAGGGCATCGTCAAAGCCAGAGAGCAGGGCCTCCCACAGCCGCGGCACGCTGATCAAATAGTGGGGCTTTACCTGCTGCAGGTCGGCGCGCAGCTGCTTGAGGGTTGTGTAGGTCTGGCGGCAGCCACAGGCCAGCAGGAAATACTCAGCACTGCGCTCATAAGAGTGCCAGATCGGCAGCACGCTCACCACCCGGTCACCCGGCTTGGGTGCCACGGCCACCCCCAGGTGGCGCAGCTGGTGCAGCAAGTTTGAGTGGCTCAGGGGCACACCCTTGGGCTGCCCCGTGGTGCCAGAGGTGTACAAAATCGTGGCGAGGCGGGCCCCATCAGCCGGTGGTGGCGGGGCCGGCGTGCCGCAGGCCAACGCCGCCGCCCCGCGCTCGAGCAGTTCGCCCCAACTGATACAGGATCCCGGCGCCGACCCCGCATCCCGTTCCCCCGCCAACAGGACCACAAAGCGCAAGCGCGCCCTTGTCTCAGTGGAGAGTTTCAGCTTGGCCAGCAGGGACGCCGACTCCACCACCAGGCCGCAAGCGCCAGAATCTTCAAGGATGTATCCCAGCTCCTCCACCGGCGCCGCACTGCCCCGCACCGCATCAGCGGCCCCAGCCCGCATCAGCCCCTGGTCGGCCTGCAGCCAGCGGGGACCGTTTTCAGCAAACAGGGCCACCACATCACCAGCGCCCACTCCCAGGCCAGCAAAGGCCGCCGCGGCCTGCTCGATGCGCTGCTGCAACTCGCGGTAGCTGAGCTGCTCGGGCGTGGCCGCGTGGGGAGCCTCCAGGGCCAAGGCATCGCCGTGGCGCGCCGCGAGCACTGGCCAGAGCTGCTCCAGGCCGGTGAGGCCGCTCCAGTCGGCGCGCTGGGCCAGGGCCTGGCGATCGCGGCGACTGCCGCTCCAATGGATTTCAGCGGGGGAGGCGACGCGGGCCACGGCGGTGGAAGCGGTAGGGCTTGCCAGCAGTGTTAACACCCGGGACCGGCGGCCTTGGCCTAACGGCGCCAGGAAGGGGGCTGTTCAGTGCTCCTGCCGCCAGCGGCGCACCACCAGTTCGGGGCTCTGGTGGTCCAGATCCACCGCAGCATTGAGCTGTTGCATGGTGACGGCCGAGAGGCGGCCCGCCAGGTTCTCCAGCACCGGCACCAGCTCCGGATGGCGCTCCAGGCTTGCCGCGTTGAACACGGGCACCGCGTCATAAGAGGGGAAGTAGTTGCGGTCATCCAGCAGCACCTGCAGCTTCAGGGCGGGAATCAGGCCGCTGGTGCTATCTCCTGCAATCAAATCCACCCGGCCGTCGGCCAGGGCCCGGTAGGTGAGGCCCAGATCCATGGCCGTAGGCGGCGCGGCGAAACGCAGTCCATAGCGGCTCGCCAGCCCCGGGTAGCCATCGCCCCGGTTGAGAAACTCATAGCCGAAGGCGGCCCGCCATCGGCGGGCGGGCTGCACCGCCTGGCTGATGGTCCGGAGCCCGAGTTGCTGCCCCTGGGCTTGGCGGATCAAAATTGCAAAAGTGTTCTCGAAGCCAAGCGAGGGGAACATCCGCAGCCCGTAGCGCTCGGCGTAAAGCCGGCGAGCACGGTTCCAGAGGCTGGCGCGGTCGCTGGCGCCGGGGCCCGAGGGCTGCTTGAGGATCGCCGACCAGGCCGTGCCGGTGTATTCGACGTAGCCATCGACCCGGCCCTGGCGCACGGCCTCATGGCAAAGAAAGGTGCTGCCGAGGCTGAATTCGCGCCGCACCTGCAGCGAAGTGTGTTCTTCGATCTCCTGGGCCAGCAGTTCACCGAGCAACTGCTGTTCGGTAAAACCCTTGGCCCCGATCACCACCGAGCCGGCAGGGCCTGGAGGGGCCAGCTGATGCCAGCCGAGGACGACGGCAAGCAGGGCCGCGCCGGTCAGGGCCGCCGCCAGGGTCCACCGCCGCCGAATCCACTCCCGGATCCCTAGCCATAGCCGTGACCTTTGAGGGGGCCGCCGCATCCCCTGAACAAGGTGATTCTCCAGAGCTCCCAGACAAGCATCGGCAGCCAGGGCAATGGCAGCCGCCGGCAGGGCCCCGGCCAGCAGCAGGGTGTTGTTCACCGTGGCGATGCCCCGGAAGATGAATACCCCCAACCCACCGGCACCAATCGCCGCGCCGATCGTGGCCACCCCCACGGCGATCACGGCAGCCACCCGCAGGCCCGCCATCAGGCTGGGCAGGGCCAGCGGCAGCTCCACGTAGCGCAGCACCTGGCCGCCACTGAGCCCCAATGCCTGCCCGGCCTGCTTCAGCCCGGGCGGAACCTGTTGGAGCCCGGTGAGCAGACCGCGCAGCAGGGGCAGTAAGGCGTAGAGGGTCAGCGCCACCACCGCTGGCGTGGGGCCAATGCCACCTAGCAGGGGCACGGTAAGCAGCAATCCAAAAATCGCCAGGCTGGGGATGGTCTGCACGGCATTGGCCAGCCCCAGCACCAGGCGGCGCCAGCTGGGGTGCGACTGAATCGCCAGGCCCAGGGGCAGGGCGATCAGCAGGGCCAACGCCACACTGGAAACAACCAGGACGAGATGTTCCCCGCTGCGGAAAATAATTTCCCTGGCCAGGGCAGCCGTCATAGCTTGAACACCCCATCCTGAGGATTGGATTGCCGCAGCACCAGGCCAAAACTTCTGGCAAAAGCATCCAGCAGGGGCTGACGCAGCTGCTGGGCGTTGAGCTGCGGCCGCCAATCCACCAGACGCCCCACGGGCCGATCACGGAGTCCACAGGGCACCACTGCCGCAAAGCCAGCCAGGTCGCAATCCACATTCAGGGCCAGGCCGTGCTGGCTGATCCAGCGCCTGGCCCCCACACCGATCGCCGCCAGCTTGCGGCCCTCCAGCCACACCCCGGTGAGCCCATCGATCCGCTCGCCCTGCAGATCCAGACCCGCCATCACATCGATCACAACCTGCTCGAGTTGGCGCAGATACAGGTGCAGGTCAGCGCCGTGGCGCTGCAAATTCAGCACCGGGTAGAGCACCAGCTGGCCCGGGGCGTGGTGGGTCACCTCGCCGCCACGGTCAATGCGGTGCAGGGGCAGGGGCGGTGCGGCGGGATCGAAGCGCAGAAAGGCCTCCGAAGCGCCGCGGCCCAGGGTGTAGCAGGGCTCATGCTCAAGCAGGAGCACGCTGTCGGGCCCCTCGGGATGGGCCAGCAGCCGCTGCTGCAGCTGGCGCTGGACCGCCCAGGCCCGTTCAAACGGCACCGGAGCCGTCGCTTCAAAAAGGATTGCATCGAGGTTGGGAGATATCACAAGCCGTTCTTAGCGTTGGTGCACCAGAGCACCTGAGGTGGTTGCCATCTGATGAAACTGCTGATCCATGGCCGCAATCTTGACGTCACTCCCGCCATCCGGGAGTACACCGAAACCAAGCTGACCCGCGCCATTCACCACTTTGAGGGCCTTGTTAAAGAGGCCGACGTGCACCTGTCGGTGGCCCGCAACCCCCGGGTGCCGCAGCAAACGGTCGAAGTCACGATGTTTGCCAATGGCACCGTGATCCGCGCCCAGGAGCGCAGCGACAACCTCTACGCCAGCATCGACCTGGTGGCCAGCAAGCTCAGCCGCCAGCTGCACCGCTACAAGGACCGCATCCAGGAGCAGGCCCAGGGGCCGGTGCACCGCTCCGCCCGCGACGAGGAGGCCGGCGCCGCCGCCAATCTGCCGCCCCCCGGCAGCACCTTGGTGGACGGCAAGGAGCCCGAACTGCCCAACCGGGGTGTGCGGCGCAAGTACTACGACATGCCCTCGATGAGCCTCGATGATGCCCTGCACCAGCTGGAGCTGATCGACCACGACTTCTACGTCTTCCGCGACGCCGAAACTGGCCAGATCCAGGTGGTGTATCACCGCAACCATGGCGGCTTCGGGGTAATCCAGGCCAAAGACGCGTGAGCGCCGACCGGCCAGACCTAGCCCCCCTGATCGACCACGCCCTGCTGGATCCCCACCACGGCAGCAGCGCCGTGCGCCAGTGCTGCGAGGAAGCCCGCCATTTCGGCTTTGCCGGGGTGTGCGTGGCCTCCCGCTGGGTGGCCACTGCTAGGGAGCAGCTGCCCCTTGAGGGCAAGGGCGCCAGCCCCCAGCTGATTGCCGTGGTGGGCTTCCCCTTCGGCGCCGTGCCGGCGGCGGTGAAGCTGGCCGAAGCGGTGGCAGCGGCTGAGGCCGGGGCCGACGAACTGGACGTGGTGCCCGATTTCGGCGCCCTGGTGGACCGCCAGAGCACGCCGATCCACGACGAACTCGCCGCCATCTGCGAGCTGGGCCTGCCGGTGAAGGTGATCCTGGAGGTGGGCAGGCTCGATCCCGACGCCCTGGCCCTACTGGTGGAGATCAGCATCGATGCCGGCGCCCGCTTCCTTAAAAGCGGCAGCGGCTTTGGGCCAGCGGTAACGGTGGACCACATCGAACAGCTGCGCCAGCTGGCCCGCGGTCGGGCTGCCATCAAGGCCTCCGGTGGCATCGCCAGCCTGGAGCAGGCCCTCGCCCTGGTGGAGGCTGGCGCCACCCGGCTCGGCACCAGCCGCGGCGTGGCCCTGGCCCAGGCGATGCGGGGCTGAAGCAACCGTGCCGGAGCAAAGCCTCGAAGGGTTGGCGCTGAGCTGCCGGCCCCTGGGCGAAAACGACAGGCTGCTCACCCTGCTCAGCGACGAGGAGGGGGTGGTGCGGCTGGCCGTGCCGGGGGCGCGCAGACCCCGCAGCAGCCTGGCCGCCGCCGTGCCCCTGAGCCATCTACGCCTGCAGGTGGGCGGTCGCAGCGGCCTGAGGCGGGTGCGTCAACTGAAAGTGCTGCGCAGCTACAGCGGCCTGGCCCAGCAGCTGGAGGCCCTCGCCGCCGCCCAGGCCCTGATGGAGCTCTGCCTGGCCCTGGTGCCAAGCGAGGCACCCTGCGCCGGAATCTTGGGCGACCTACTGATGCAGCTGGGCCGCCTCGACGCCCTGGTGCGGGAGCGGGGCTGCGACCTAGAAGCCTTGGCAATCGCGGTGCAGGGCAGCGTCCACCTGCTGGCCCTCGGCGGCTACGCCTTACCCCTGGGCTGCTGCAGCCGCAGTGGTGAGCCCCTGGATCCACCCGTGGGCGATTGGGATTGGCGCTGCAGCCTGGTGCCGAGCGAGGGGTTGGTGATCGGTGGCGTGCCGGGGGCGCGGGTGGTGCTCAATGCATCCGAACTGGCCCTGCTGCAACGGCTGCTGCGGCCCAACCTGCCCCGCCGGCGCGATGGCGAACTGATGGGCCCCCTGCCGGTGTGGCTGCACCTGCTGGAGCTGGTGGAGCACTGGTGCCAGGAGCATCTCAGCCGCAAACCCCGAGCCTTCCGGCTGCTGCGCACCGGCTTGGCAGCCGGGGCTGCGCCATCATGACGAGCCTGCAGCAATTCGAGCCAGTTTGAGCGGCAATTCCAACGCCACCGGATTGCAGGGCGTTCTGGCGCTACCCGATTTCCGCTGGCTCTGGCTTGGCCAGATCTTCTCCCAGCTGGCGGACAAGTTTTACATCGTGCTGATGGTGTTCCTGATCGCCCAGACCTGGGTGAAGGGAACGCCTGAGGCCAACCCCGCCCTGGCGGAGGCCGCCTCGGCAATCCGGCTGGACCTGCCCGAAACCCGGGCCCAGATGATCACCCTGCTGGCCACGGGGATCTACGTGGCCAACACGATTCCAGCCATGCTGCTGGGCACTGTCGCCGGGGTCTGGGCCGACCGCTGGCCCAAGCGGGGCGTGATGGTGGCCTCCAACGGCCTGCGGGCGTTGCTGGTCTTGCTAGCTCCCCTATGCCTGGTGGAGGGCCCCGAGTGGCTGGGGCTGAGCTGGGGCTACTGGGGGCTGGTGCTGATGACCTTTTTCGAGTCGGTGCTCACCCAATTTTTTGCGCCGGCCGAACAAGCAGCCCTACCCCAGCTGGTGCCAAGCGACCAGCTGCTCGCAGCAAACTCGCTTTATCAGGCCACCAGCATGGCCGCCACGATCGTGGGCTTTGCCCTGGGTGATCCGATCCTGCGGCTCCTAAACCTGGGCCTGCAACGAATCGGCATCAGCGGCGGTGAATTTTTGCTGCTGCCGCTTTGCTATGGCCTGGCGGCCGTAGCCATCAGCCGAATCCGCTGGCAGGAGCCGCCTCGGGCGCCGACCCGCACAACCGTGTGGCAAGAGATCGGAGAGGGGCTTCAGGTGCTGCGGGAGCGGCCGCGGGTGTTCAGCGCCATGGTGCAGCTGGTGTTGCTCTACAGCCTGCTTGCCGCCCTTTACGTGCTGGCGATCAGCCTGGCGGCAGCTATCCCCGGGCTTGGCCCCACCCAGTTTGGAACCCTGCTGGCGATGAGCGGCCTGGGCCTGGCCATTGGGGCCCTGGCCGTGGCCCAGCTGGGCCAGGGGCTCAACCGCCGCCACCTGGCTGCCACAGGCCTGGGCACGATCGGCTGGAGCCTGGTGCTGCTGGGTCAGTTGCGCGGCAATTTGGTGTTCACCTTGCTGCTCTGCGGCGTGCTGGGGGTGGGCTCAGCCCTGCTGGCGATTCCCGCCCAAACCACAATCCAGGAAGAAACACCCGAAGATCTGCGCGGCAAGGTGTTTGGCCTGCAAAACAACCTGATCAACGTGGCCCTGAGCCTGCCTTTGGTGCTGGCCGGGGCGGTGGTGAGCAGATACGGCCTGCTGCCTGTGCTCTGGGGCCTGGCAGCCATTGCCTTGGTGGCGGCCTTATTGGAGCGTCCCTGGAAGCGCTGGTAGCGTGGGCCTCCGGACGCGCGAGCCCTGGTGGCCCACATTGCCTGGCTGGGCAAGAAAACACCGTTCTGCGGCAACGTCACCTACGGACTGAGCACGACCCACGCGCTGCGCAGCCGCGGCCATGGCATCAGCTTTATCCACTTCGACACACCCCCCGGCAGCCTGGCTCGCTCCAGCGATGCCCTGCCGGACGCTGACAACCAGGGCGACAGCAATGGCGGCGGCCCGGAAGTGGCCCTGCCCTACCTGGTGAAGTCTCAGGTGTACACGATTCCATCGCTGGGGGCCCAGCGGGAATTGCGCGAATCCCTGGAGCGACTCAAGCCCGACCTGGTGCACGCCAGCCTCACCCTGTCCCCCCTCGATTTCCGCCTACCCGATCTCTGCCAGCAGCTGGGGCTGCCGGTGGTGGCCACCTTTCATCCGGCCTTCGATGCCAGCTTGCGCAACCTCACCGCCGGCACCCAGCAGCTCACTTACCAGCTCTATGGGCCCACCCTGGCCAAATTTGATCGGGTGATCGTGTTTTCGGAGCTGCAGGCGGAGATGCTGCTGCGCCTGGGGGTGCGGGCCGAGCGGCTGGCCGTGATCCCCAACGGCGTCGACACCGCCATGTGGCAGCCGGCATCGCTGGCCGCCGCTGCCAGCCCAGACCTGCAGGAGCTGCGCCAGCGCTTTGCGGGCCGGCGCGTCTTCCTGTACATGGGCCGGGTGGCCACTGAGAAAAACGTCGAGGCCCTGATCAAGGCCTGGCGGCTAGTGCGACCCGCCGGCTGCGTGCTGGTGATCGTGGGCGATGGCCCCCTGCGTAGTGCGCTGCAGGCCCCTGGAGACGAACCAGATCTGGTGTGGTGGGGCTATGAGCCCAGCCTGGAGCGACGCGTGGCCTTCCAGCAGCTAGCCGAGGTTTTCCTGCTTCCCTCCCTGGTGGAGGGCCTGAGCCTGGCCCTACTGGAGGCCATGGCCAGCGGCACCGCCTGCATCGCCACCGACGCCGGCGCCGACGGCGAGGTACTGGAGGGAGGCGCGGGCATCGTGATCAGTACCCAGGGCGTCACCACCCAGCTGCGCACCTTGATCCCGGTGCTGCGCGATCAGCCGGTGCTTACCGCCGAGCTGGGCCGCAGGGCCCGGGAGCGGGCCCTGGAGCGCTACACACTTGAAGGCAACATCGACGCCCTCGAGGCGCTCTACGCCGAACTGGTGCCCCGAGGCTCACTGGTGGCCTGAAATTAATCGGTGAACTAAAACCCGCCCAGCTCCAGCTCCCGACAGCAGGCAGCAAACGCCGCAACCGGATCTGGCGCCGCCGTGATCGGCCGGCCAATCACCAGCTGGCTGGCACCGGCGGCGACGGCCTGGGCGGGCGTCAGCACCCGCTGCTGATCCCCCAGGGCCGCTCCAGCCGGGCGGATGCCGGGGGTCACCAGGGCAAAGGGCTCCTTGTGGGCAGCCCGCAGGGCGGCCACCTCCAGCGGGGAGCAGACGCAGCCGCCGATGCCAGCAGCAGCCGCCAGCTGGGCCAGCCGTGGCACGTAGGTGGACAACGGTTCCTCAATGGCCAGCTCGGATGCAAAACGGGCCTGCTCCCAGCTGGTAAGCACCGTCACCGCCAGCAGGGTGGGGGCAGACAGGCCTACCGCCGCAGCCGACTCCAGCGCCGCCGCCTGGGCCGCGCCCATGGCCACGCTGCCAGCGCTGGCATGCACCGTGATCAGCTCGGCACCGAGGCGGGCGGCGCTGCGGCAGGCGCCGGCCATGGTGGCCGGGATGTCGTGGAACTTGAGATCGAGGAACACCCGCTTGCCCTGGTCGCGCAGCTGCTGGACCACATCCGGCCCGCCAGCCACGAACAGCTCCAGGCCCACCTTCACCCAGCGCAGCGCAGGCACGGCAGACGCAAAGGCCATGGCCTGCTCTGGCGCCATGCCATCGAGGGCCACGATGATTTGATCACTGGGCTCAAGCAAGGGCCGCTGGCAGCTTGCTTGCAGGTTAGGGAGGGCGTCTTCCAGACGACATGGCGATGGCATCAGCGCTGCATTGAGGGCCCCATGCCAGCGCCCAGGCTTGGGCAGTGCGAGCCGTAGCCATGGCCTTCTCCGATTCCACTCCCCTGCCGGCGACCCTCAACTTTGAGGCGGGCGCCTCCTGCCCCCTACCTGCCTGGCACCTCTGGGGCGATGCGGGCATCACCATTCCCCGTGGCAGCTCCGGTGATGCAGCTGCAGCCCAGGGCCCGAGCTGGGACGATCTACTGGGCAGCAGGTAGGAGGGCACCAGGTATGAGCTGCCGGTAGTAGCGCTCAGCCCGCCACCAGCCGCCGAAAGGTCTTCTTGCCCAGCTGCAGCACCTTGCCGGCGAGGACCTCCGGGCCGGCAAACTCCTGGTTTGGATCAACAAGCTTTTCGCCATCGAGCTTGACGCCGCCGCCCTGGATCTGGCGGCGGGCTTCGCTGCTGCTAGTGCAGAGGCCCACAGCACTGAGTAGGTAGAAGGCCTTGGCGGGGAAATTCACTGCCGCCAGCGAGGCCTCCGGCACCTCGGCGGCGGCGGCACCGCTACCCGCGGCACCGGCCACAAGCTTGGCTGCATCCACCTGGGCCGCCGCCGCCGCAGCCTCACCATGGCGCGCCTGGGTGATCTCCAGAGCCATCAGCTTCTGACGCTCCCTAGGGTTCTGCGGCAGACCCGCCAAATCCAGATCAGTCAGCAGGGTTAGGTAGTCGTCGACCACCGCATCGGGAACCTTTTCAAGCTTCGAGTACATCGAAAGTGGATCTTCGGCGAGGCCCACGGTGTTGCCCAGGCTTTTGCTCATCTTCTGCACGCCATCGAGGCCCGGCAGGATTGGCAGCAGCATGCCGAATTGGGGGCGCTGACCGAAGTGACGCTGCAGGTCGCGGCCCATGGCCACGTTGAACTTTTGATCAGTGCCGCCCAGCTCCAGATCCGCCTGCACCTGCACCGAGTCGTAGCCCTGCAGCAGCGGATAAAGAAACTCGTGCAGGGAGATGGGGGCGCCCGAGCCGTAGCGATTGGAAAAGTCCTCCTTGGCCAGCATCTGGCCCACGGTGCTGATGCCCAGCAGCTCAATCACCTGGGGCAGGTCAAGCCCGGTGAGCCACTCGCTGTTGCGGCGCACCTCCAGCCGGCCAGGAGTCACGAAATCAAGCAGGGCGCGCTCGGGGTCCTGGCCCTGACCCAGCTGCTGCAGGTAGGTGGCGGCATTGGCCTCCACCGCAGCAGCGCTGAGTTGCACCCGGGTGGCGCTCTTACCGGTGGGATCGCCGATGCGGGCGGTGAAGTCGCCGATGATCAGAACGGCGATGTGGCCAGCATCCTGGAAGGCCCGCAGCTTGCGGAATAGCAGCGAGTGCCCCAGGTGGATATCGGAGCCGGTGGGGTCGATGCCGAGCTTGATGCGCAAGGGCCGCCCGGCCCGATCGGCCTCTTCCAGGCGAGCGGCTAGCTGCTGGTCTGGGTCGCTGCAGGCACCGGCACCGCTGCCGGCGGGGAACAGATCCGCCATTCCCCGCTCAAGCCAGGCCGGCAGAGGAGGCAGCCCGGTAGGTGGCTGCTCTGCTGGAGGCTGGTCTGCTGGAGGGTGCGCTGTTGTCATTCGAACTGCGACCCGCCTTGCTCTGTGGCGAGATCGTAGGCAGCCGCTATGCCGTGGCCTCCAGCTCAGACTTCATGCGCTCCAGGGTCTGGTGCATCTGCTGGAACATCGTTTCGGGTGTCATGCCGAACTGGCCCAGCTGGGTGCGTAGCTGCTCCACGGTGAGCTTTGCCTGGAAGTCTTCAGAGAGCTCGAAGCGCTTCATGAACACCCGGTAGCGCTCCATCATGTCCTCCATCTTTTCGATGTAGAGCTTCTTGCCCTCACGATCAAACTTGCCGTACTCACTACCCAGCTGCATCAGCTGCTGGTAATCGCCAAACAGCCGCTTGGCTTCGTCCTGAACGATTTCGGATTCAAAAAACGCCATAACCCTGGCAGCGCAGCGTTCGCAAATTCTGGTGAGGCCTGGCACCCCTGGGGAGTGCGGATAGGCGTATTGCCCCTGGCGGATCGAGCGGAGCTGGCCAGGATGGCGCCAATGCAGGCCCCCAGCCCAGCCTTCAGCGCCGATGGACTTCACGCCCAAGCTTGAGCAGATCCGCCGCAACACCAGCCAGATCAACAACCTGCTGCGGGATGCCCGCCTGGTGGCCTGCCTCGGCAACCGGGCCCTGCTCAGCTTCTTTGTGGGCGGCCTGATCGGCCAGGAGCACCTGGTGGGTGCCGCCACCTGTGAGGCCGCCGGCCTGGAGCTGGTGGAGCGGCACCGGCCCTCGATGGTGTTTCTCAGCGACACCCTGGAGCAGGGCTCGGGAATCTCCTTACTGCTGCAAATCAAGCAGCGCTGGCCCGGCCTGCACACCTTGTTGCTGATCACCCAGGAGCACCGCCAGAGCGAGATCCAAGCAGCGATCGAGGCCGGCTGCGACGGCTTGCTGGTGGAGTCCCGCATTGGGCTGGGCAGTGCCATGGCCGCCCTGCATGCGATCAGCGGCGGCGGGGTCTACGTAGACCGCAGTCTGACGGAGCTGTTTCGCCGCGGACCCGGTAAGGGGGGGCCCCTAGAACCGCTGACTGGGCGCGAACTCCAGGTGCTCAGCCTGGTAGCTGAAGGCGACACCAACATCGAGATCGGCCAGCGGCTGTTTATCAGCGCCGACACGGCCAAAACTCACCTGCGTTCCCTCTGCAGCAAGCTCCAGGCCCGCGACCGCACCCATGCAGCTGTGCTCGGCCTGCGCTGGGGCTTAATCGATTGGCCTGAAGAGTGAGGCCCCCGCTAAGTTTGAAGCGTTTTTAATGCGGTGGCATTCCGCCATGGCCAAGCGGCACTGGTTGGATCCCCTGGCACGTCAGCTGCTGAGGGCCACTGGCCAGATCCCACCAGCACAGATCCCACCAGATCAGCTCCCTGCTGTACCCGCCGATGCAGCGGCGGAGCGGGAACGGGAGCGGGTCCAGAGGGAGCTGGTTGAGCAAGAGCTGGTGGAGCAGGAGCTGCTGGCCCTGAAGCTGCAACACAACCCTGCCCTCAGGCTTGAAGATGCTGAGGCCGTAGGCCGGGCCGCTGCCCTGGGCTGGCGGCTTGATGTGAATCGCGCCACCGCGGCCGACTGGCTGCGGCTGCCGGGCATCGCTGTCGATCAGGTGGACCTGCTGCTGCGGCTGCAGGCGGGCGGCATCCAGCTCAGCGGCGCCGACGACCTGCAACGGGTGCTGGATCTCTCCGATGCGCTGGTGCGCCGCTGGCTGCCTTTGCTGGAATTTCGCTGGTACGGCGAGCCAGCAGCGCCTTTGCAATCCGCCACCCTGGTGGATCTCAACCAGGCTTCCAGCCAGGAGATAGCAGGGCTGGGGCTCGATCCGCCCAGGCTCAGCCGACTGCTGCATGAACGAAGTCGCAGCCCCTTTCGCGATCTGGCCGACCTGCAACAGCGGCTGCAATTTCCCGCCGACCTGGTGGAAAGCTGGATTGGCAAGGTGAGCTTCAAGCAAGGCCCTGCCGGGCCAGCACTGCCCCCAGGCGGCAAGGGCAATACCCGCCTAGGCCAAACCAGCAACGGGGCCTGAAGCGATGGCGCGTCAAGGCGAGTTGTTTACGGCCAGCCAGCTGGGGAGCACTGGCCGCGCCGATACCCCTGATCTGCCCCTGCAAGCCTCGCAGCTGCTGGACTGGCAGACCCGCCTCGCCGCCCACCAGCAGCCCCTGTGGAGCAACCAAGCTGGTGGTGCCATACAGGTCTCGCTGTTTGCCGGTAGCCCCGGAACGCCTGAAGAGATAGCCAAGGCCTTCAACCCCCTGCAGCTCACCCCCCAGGCCCTTTCCTTCTGGCGCTGGCCCGCCGCAACCCAACAGGGTGCAGCCCTCTATCTGGTGACAGATCGGCCCGCCGATCTAGGCCAGCCCCTGCTGCTCTATGTCGGTGAAACCGGCCAGGCAGATCGGCGCTGGAAAGGCGAACACGACTGCAAGGCCTACCTCGCCGCCTACAGCGAAGCCCTGCTGAAAGTGGGCCTGGGCTGCCAAACCAGCATCCGCTTTTGGTTAGATGTGCCCGCCGCCATCCGCCCGCGCCGCGCCCTGGAGCAGGCCCTGATTCAGCGCTGGCTGCCGCCCTTCAACAAGGAAACCCGCAGCCGCTGGGCCACGCCGTTTCAAGCCGATCCTGCCTAGGTGAGTTGGGCTGGCCACGCTGGCTACGATCGCGCCCAACCTCGGCCGTTCCATGGACTTTCGCTGCATCCCCGACGACCTGCCTGCGGCCCTGGGCGATTTCGATGGTGACTGCCTGGCCGTCGGCCTGTTCGCCGCTGCCGAAGATCGCCCCGACCACCCCCAGCTTGAGCAGCTCAGCGCCGCCCTGGGTCAGTCGCTGACGAGTCGCCTGGAGCAGCGGCGCTTCAAAGCCAAGCCCGGGGAATGTCTCAGCCTCGATCGCCTAGATGCCAGCCCCCAGACCCTGATCCTGGTGGGTCTGGGGGCTCCGGCCGACTTCAACCTCGCCGGCCTGCGCCGGGCCTGCGCCGCCGCCAGCCAGGCCGCCGCCGCCGCTGGAGCAAGCCATCTAGCCCTGGCCATGCCGATCGAGGCCTTGTCAGCAGGTGCTGCAGCCCAGGCCATGGCGGAGGCCAGCCGCCTGGCCCTGTTCAGCGACCAGCGCTTCAAGGGGGAGCCCGAGCCCCTGAGCCTGCCGGAGACGATCAGCCTGATCGGGGTGGCAGCAAGCGCCGCTCCCGCCCTGGCGGCAGTGGCAGCCAGCTGCGCCGGCGTCGAGCTGGCCCGGGAGCTGGTGGCCGCTCCGCCCAACGTGGCCACGCCCCAGCACCTGGCCGACACCGCCGCTGCCCTCGCCCGCGACTTTGGCCTGGAGCTGACGGTGCTGGAGCGCAGCGACTGCGAGGCCCTGGGTATGGGCTCCTACCTGGCGGTGGCCCAGGGCTCAGACCTGGCGCCCAAGTTCATCCACCTCACCTACCGCCCCGAGGGTGGGGCTAAGCGGCGCCTGGTGCTGGTGGGCAAGGGCCTCACCTTCGATTCCGGCGGCTACAACCTCAAGACCGCCGGCTCCCAGATCGAGATGATGAAGTACGACATGGGCGGCAGCGCGGCGGTGCTGGGAGCCATGCGTGCCATCGCCGAGATCAAGCCCGCCGGCGTGGAGGTGCACATGATCGTGGCGGCCTGCGAAAACATGATTAGTGGCGGGGCCATCCACCCAGGCGCGATCGTCACCGCCTCCAACGGCAAAACGATCGAAATCAACAACACCGATGCCGAGGGGCGCCTCACCCTGGCCGATGCCCTGGTGTACGCGTGCAAGCTCGAACCGGATGCGGTGGTCGACCTGGCCACCCTCACCGGAGCCTGCGTGATCGCCCTGGGGGAGGAGATGGCGGGCCTCTGGTCGAACAACGACGGCCTGGCAGATGCCCTGCTGGGCGCCAGCGAAGCCAGCGGTGAAGCCCTCTGGCGCATGCCCCTGAGGGCCTCCTACAAGGCCGGGCTCAAGAGCCAGTTTGCCGACCTCAAGAACACCGGCCCCCGGCCCGGGGGCTCGATCACCGCCGCCCTGTTTCTGCAGGACTTCGTCACCCCCAAGCTGGCTTGGGCCCACCTGGATATTGCCGGCACCGTCTGGAGTGACAAGGGCCGCGGCCAGGATCCCGCCGGCGCCACCGGCTTCGGCGTGCGCACGCTGGTGAATTGGGTGTGTTCGGGGGCACCTCTTGAAGCATCGGCCTAAGTTTGGAGCCCTGACGCCTTTGAGCTCTCCATGGCCGTTCAGAAGATCCGCTGGTATGTGAAGGCCCAACTCGGCGTGCTGCTCCTGCCCGCCGGGCTCTGCCTATTTGGCGAGGCGGTGATCCGCAAAGGCATCCAGGTGCTTGCCGCCGCAGGCAAATTGGAAACCCTGGCCAGCCCCGGCCCCTGGTTTTGGTACGGCACCTTTGGCCTGATCCTGATCAATGCCGGCGTGGGGCTGATGATCGAGAGCGGCCTACTGCGCGGCTATCCCGGGCGCAGTTAGGACTCAAGCAGCCACGACTGCCGTACGCGCGGTTCCAGCACCCAGGCTGGCCATCAACTCCGCGGGCGATTCCAGGGCATGAATCTGCCAGCGGGAACGCTCACCGCAAAGCGGCAAGAGGCGATCAAGGTCGTCAGCAGCCTGCTTCGGACTTAGGTAGGGCCCAACATGACGGGTATTCAAACCGTCTCGGATGGTCAGCAGATACATACAGGACTGCTCACGTAATTGACAGAATGTTAGTCAGTCCTAACTTGCCCTTAAAGGGCGGAAAGCCGCTCCATAACAGCAATTAGTCGACCACTAGGACCCCTGCTTCTTTAGATTTTCCTAGGAATTGCCGCAATTCCCAGCTGCTTACGCTCCCACGGGAGTTACCGCCTAGTCAGGACTTGCTGCCAGAAGCCCAAGCCGCCCCACTGCGAGCGCGCTTGCCCCACACCGAATCAAGCCGCCGATCCCGGCCGCAAGCCCAGCGGTAGTAGTTGTATTTGACGCTGTTGAGCTCCGCGTAGTTCTGGTGATAGGCCTCCGCAGGCCAGAAGCGATTCAGCGGCTTGATCTGCACCTTCAGGGCTGCGACCGGACGGCCCAGCTCGGCGGCGGCCGAGCGCAGGCTTGCCTGGGCCTGATTTTGTTGATCGGAGCCACTGGTGAAAATCACCGGGCGATAGGAGCTGCCGCGATCGCAAAACTGGCCGCCACCATCTAAGGGATCAATGTTGCGCCAGTAGGAGCGCAGCAGGGCGCCGTAGCTGATCCGAGCGGGATCGAACCGCACCCGCACCACCTCCTGGTGGCCGCTTCCCCCAGCCGATACCTGGCCGTAAGTGGGGTTAGCTCCGGCGCCACCGCTGTAACCACTCTGAGCGTCCAAAACCCCTGGGAGCTTTTCAAGGTCGTGTTCCAAACACCAGAAGCAGCCGCCCGCAAGCACCGCTTCCTGAGGCGCATTTGCAGCCATAACAGGTGATGGGGCCAGGGCTAGGCAAATCAGGAACAGCAGGCTCAGCAGCCAGGCCAGGGGGCGGGCCCCAAGAGAGGGGGGGCGGGTATTCATCGAGCTTCCAGTACCTGGTCAAAGATGGCGGATGCTGCCCGCTGGGTGACGCCCGGCTCCCCAAGTTCCAATCGCAGCCGCCGATATCCATCCAGCATGGTTTGGCGTGCCCCACAGCTGACATCAAGCTCAAGCAGGGGTAAGGCCTCTCGCACGATTGCCGCAGCAGTGAGGTCCTCCTGCAGCAGCTCCGGCACCAGCCGCTCTCCTAGCACCAGATTTACTGGGGAAATGTGGGGCACGCTGAACCGCAGGATGTGCCGGGCCACAAAGGCTGTCGCCCTACTGACCCGATACACCACCACCTGGGGCACACCCCGCAGGGCCAGCTCCAGATTCACCGTGCCCGATTTGGCCAGGGCCAAATCGGCAGCAGCGCAGAGGCAGGCCTTGAGCTGGTCTGAATCAGTGGCAGCAATGATCTCCGCCCGCACCCCTGCCTGGCCAAGTTGCCGCGCCAGATGGGCCTCGAAACCTGGCAATCCCGCCGGCACCACCACCTGCAACTCGGGCAGCTGGCGCTGCAGCTCGGCAGCCGCCGCCACGATGTAGGGCAGCATGTAGCGGATCTCTTGGCGCCGCGATGCCGGCATCAGCAGCAGCACTGGCGCATCACCGCGCAGCCCAAGCTGACGGCGGGCCTCCTGCTGGCTTGGCACTTCACCGATGGTGTCCAGCAGAGGATGGCCCACATAGGTGACATTGGCGCCACGACAGCGATAGAAGCGGGCCTCCTCCTGAAAAATCGCCAGGATCTGATTTGTGAAGCTGATCAGATTGGAGCGGCCGCCGTTGCCGAATTTGAATGCCCACTCTTGCGGGGCTATGTAGTAAGTGACGGGCACCTTGGGAAATCTGCGTTTGAGCCGCAGCCCCAAGCTCACATTGGGGCCCATGTAGTCGATCAGCACCACGCCATCGGGAGGGTCGCGGCGAAACCAATGCTTCAAGCGCCGCTGCAACCTCAGGGTCGGCAACACAAAGGGAATCGCCTCCAGCAAGCCGATGGCACCCATCCGGGTGGTGTTAGCAAGCAGTGCCGCACCGGCGCGCTCCATGCGCTCGCCTCCAAGGGCCACGATCTCGAGATCGAGCTGGCGTCGCCGGGCCTCCTCGTGCAAAGCCTTTACCAACAGCGATCCCTGCAAATCCCCAGACACCTCACCGGTGCTCACCAGCAACCGCAGCATCAGCGCGTCCCCGGGATAGGCCCGCGGCGGGAGGGGCCAATGGAGGCCTCTAGGAAACTGCACAGCTGGTCTGCAGCACCTCCTAGGGGCTGGGAGCGCAACTGGCTTAGTGCTTCAGCCAGGGTGATGCCACTGCGGTAGAGCAGGGTCCAGGCCTGTTTGAGTTGCTCGAATTGTTGGCCGCCGTCCTGATCGAACAGACCGCTGCGCCGCAGACCGATCTTGTTGAGGGCCCTGACACGGGAGGGATGGCCCTCCACCATGGTGAACGGCGGTACATCTCGCTCGATACGGCTCATACCCCCCACCATGGCCAGGGTTCCTATATGAACGAACTGATGAATACCAAGTACACCGCCAATCACAGCCCGATCGCCTATAACAACATGGCCGGCCACGGCCACCCCATTGGCGATCACGATCCGGTCGCCTAATTCGCAGTTGTGGCCCAGGTGGCAATAGGCCATCAGCAAATTGCCGCTACCAAGCCGTGTTTGCTGGTTGCCAGTGGTGGCCCGATTGATAGTGACGCACTCCCTGATGGTGTTCTCGTCGCCAAGCACCACCTCGGTGGGATCCCCCGTGTATTTCAGATCCTGGGGTTCGAGGCCGATGCAGGCCCCGGGAAATATGCGGTTATTGCGGCCCATGCGCACCCGACCATCGAGAACCACATGGGGGCCGATGCGGCAGCCGGCACCAAGCTCCACCTGGGGGCCGATCACGGCGTAGGGCCCAACTTCAACTCCGTCAGCCAGCTGAGCTTTGGGATCGACAACAGCCGTGGGATGGATGGTCGTTGCCATCAGTCCACCAGCGAGAACATCAGTTCCCCGGAGCAAACCAGCAGACCATCCACTCTGGCTTCTGCCTTGACCTTGCCGAAACGGCGGCGCTTGAGGCTCAGCAACTCACAGGTGATTACCAGCTGGTCGCCAGGGACCACCGGACGACGAAACCGCACCCCATCGATGCCAGCAAACACAAATAAGCCCTTGGGCAGATCGGGCATCTGGGTAACGATCAACCCGCCCACCTGGGCCATGGCCTCAACGATCAACACTCCCGGCATCAGGGGGCGACCGGGAAAATGGCCCTGAAACTGAGGTTCATTGAGGGTGACGTTCTTGATCGCCACAGCGCGTTTACCCGGCTCATGCTCAATCACCCGATCCACCAGGGCGAAGGGATAGCGGTGGGGCAGCAGTCCCTGAATCTGCTCGCTGGTGAGGATCACCGCAGCTGTGGGATCCAAAGACGCCGGCGCGGCGGGATCAGAAAGCGGTGGGCTGGCGTCAGACAAGGGCATCAACTGGCGAAAGAACTGGAGGTAGAAGATTTGGCCAGGCCGGCCAAGGCCGCAGCCAAAGAGGTGTGGAGCCCGTGGGAGCCGCGGTAGGCGAAAACCTGGGCTCGAGGCAATCCGATCAGCGCCAAGTCTCCCAACAAGTCCAGGATTTTATGGCGCACCGGTTCCTCCACAAACCGCAGCGGCGGATTTAACCAGCTGTCGCCGTCACAAACAAGGGCGTTTTCAAGGCAGCCGCCCCGGATCAGGCCAGCTGCCAGCAGCTGGTCCACCTGAGAGCGCAATCCAAAGGTGCGTGCCGGGGCGATCTGCTCAACAAAAGTGCTCGGTGACAAATCAAGTGAAAACAGCTGGCGGCCAATGGCCGCATCGGCGAATTCAATTGCCGCACCTACCCGCAAGCCGGAGTGGGGCAGGGCAGTGGCAAAACTGACGCCACTACTAACAGTGAGCGGCAACTCAAGCTCTAGAGGCGCCGATGCATAGGGCAGAGCTTCCAGCCCCGCCTCATCTAGCGCCTCTACCCAGGGCAGGGCCGATCCATCCAGCAAGGGGATCTCCTCGCCGCTCACGAGGATTTCAGCTTGGGTAACACCGGTGCCAGCCAGGGCAGCCAGCAGATGCTCAACCGTAGCTAAACGGCGTTGGTCTAGCCGCAAAGCCGTACAAAGCTGAGTTTCACTTACGTAATCCGGCGCCAAACGAATCAAGGGGAGCTCCGGTGCATCCAGCCATCCCACCCAGTAGCCCGGGCGCCGTGATGGCTGTAAGCGCACTTGGGCCTGCTGGCCGCTGTGCAAGCCCACACCCTCCCGTTGCACCGACTGGCTCAGAGTCCAGGCACCGGAATAGTCACTTGGCCATTGCGCCACTAGAACTTCCAGCCCACACCCAAGTTGAAGCGCCAATCACTGGAGAAATCCTGGGTGGCAACCTCAAGGCGCAGGGGCCCCACTGGCGTTGTCACGATTAAACCAACTCCAGGCGAATATCCCTCACCTTTCTTACCAAGCAGGCCACCAGGGTTACCAGGGATGTCTGCCTGGCTCCCGAAAGTGGTGCCAGCATCAAAAAAGATTTCACCACTAATGATGCTGAAAATGGGGAAGCGATATTCAATCGTGGCTTCAGCAAAACTTTTGCCAACTCCCAAATCGCAATCGTAATAACCGCGTACGGAATTGCCACCACCCAGGCAGAAAGCCTCATAGGGCGGAATATCACTGCCCACCAACGATCCAGCCGAAACCTGGAAAGCCAGTGCCTGCTTGCAGTCTTTGGTCTCACCGGGCTTAGGCCGGCAGCCCTTGAAGATCTTCAACCATTCCACAGGTATGTAGTGGGTGAAACTGCCGCGAACGCGGTTGAAGGTGGGTGAATTCTCGCCTACCGAAATAAATTGCTCCGTGCCGATACTCAAAAAGTTACCCTTAGTGGGATTACGTGGGTCATTAAGAGTGCTGTAAGTAGCCCCGACCCGAAAACTCACCAACTGGTTTTCAGAAGCACAATTAAAGGCTAGGCAAATGACCTGATTACTTGGAACAATATCGGGAGATGTCGTTGCACCAACTACCCCATAGGAATATTTACTACCGGAAAAATCCATCGGCGTAACTTCTTGCCCGCCAAACGAGAGAATCAGGTTCCAGGGAGCTTTCTTGTAAGGGTTGCCACCATTTAGGGGTCGCACAAACTGAATATTAGCGCCGATACGCTGAATCGCAACAGTATCAAAATTCGTGGTTACAGCTTCGGTGCCATTATTAATGACGGTTCGACTTGTGACTACGTCAAAGTCGGATCCATCAAAATTCTGCAACTCATAAGTGAAGGAATTGTTCTCGTTCTGGAATAACTGAGGCACTTCCCGACTGAAGAAGAGGCGAGCCCGGAAGGAAGTTCGGTATTTGTTGTCCTTGATCCAAGGATCTGTAAAGGTGATATCGCCAAGGCCGCCGTACTGGCCGTAGGAAATGTTGGTACCGAGGTCCCAAGCGCGGCCAAACAGGTTGCTGTCCTGCAACTGGATCTGACCAAACACGCCCTGGCTCTGGCTGTAACCCAGGCCGCCTGACAAAGAACCGCTGGACTGCTCAACAATGCCAAGCACAATCACCACCTTGCCAGGCTCGGCCGGCACCGGCTTGAGAGTCACTTTCACATCACTGAAAAGGCCCGTGCCATAGATGCGCTTGATGTCCTCCTCCAGCTCGCGCCGGTTGAACACCTGTCCAGGGCGGAGGGACACCTCGCGGGTCACGACCCAGGGCTTGGTCTTGCCCCGAATTGGCTCGCCTTTGTCGTTGGTAGCGGAGCCTTCCTTGTTGAGGAACTGCACCTCAACCCCCTCAACGGTGCCCTGGCGCACCAGCAGCTCCACGACCCCCTCCGGACTCACCCGACTAGGACCGGTGATCCGCGCCAGGGAGTAGCCCTGATCTGCGTACCAGCGCTGCAACTCCTGCATGCGGGTCTGCAGGGTGTTGAGGTTGAGGGTTTTGCCATAGTCAGCGGCGAAGGTGTCCTTAACCACCTGCTCCGGCAACTTCAGGTCGGCTGGATCGAGCTTGACCTGCTGCAGCACCGGGTTGGCCACCACCACCACCACCAACCGCACGCCCAGCGGACCATCTACGGGCTGGATCCGCACATCGGAAAACCAGCCGCTGGCGTAGATCGCTGAAAGGTCTGTCTGGAGCTCGTTGCGGGTCACCCGCGAGCCTGGGGTGGCCGCCATCGCGGCATAGGCAGCCAGCTCCAGCCGTTCCCGTTCGGGGTGGTCTTGGAGGCCTTCGATCGCCACCTCGGCGATCAAAACCTTGGGTTCAGCTTTGGCAGCAGGCTCGGCTACCGGAGCGGCCTGAGTTGGGAATGGTGTTTGGGGGATCGGCTGGGCGGGCGCAGGCTCCTGGCTGGCAGGCGCCTGGGTGGCAGGCTCCGCTAAAGGATTGTCCACCTGCTGTGAGGCAGGTTGGGCCAGGGCCGGGGTCGCCGAGAGGAGGGCGGCGCCCATCAGGGGCCAAACAGCCTTCAAACTCAGCAAACCAGCCATGGGGAAGGGATAGCGGAGCGGACAGGCCGCAAATTGGGCTGACCTTACCGGTAGACCCTGGGTGGAGGACAGGCCCCTTGGACCCGTTTGAGGACCTCCCCGTATGCCTCGACAACGCCGCCTAAATCCTGTCGGAATCGATCCTTGTCCAAAATCCGGTCCTGAGAATCCAGTACCGCCCGATCCCAAAGACGGCATGTATCAGGGCTGATCTCGTCAGCAACCACCAATTCACCACTGGCCGTATGCCCCAATTCGATCTTGAAATCGACCAGCTGCAAGCCGACTGAATCAAACAGGGCCAGCAATTCCCGGTTCACCTGACGGGCCAGCTCTTCCAACTGGCGGCGCTGATCGGGGGTAACCAAGCCCAAATGCTCAAGGCGGGCCTCGGTGAGCAGGGGATCTCCGAAGCCATCATCTTTGTAATAGAGATCTAGCAAGGGTGGCTCCAGCGGCGTGCCTGGCGCGATGGGCATCTGCTTGCAAAGCGACCCCGCAGCCACGTTGCGGATCACCACTTCAATCGGGATCACCCGCACTGGACGGGCCAGCATCCAGCGGCTGCCTTCCACTCCGAGGTAGTGGGTGGGGATGCCCCGTGCGGCGAGATGCTCAAAAAGCAAAGCCGAAATTCGGCAGTTCAACTGTCCCTTCCCTGCCAGTTGGGCCTTTTTGAGGGCATTGAACGCGGTGGCATCGTCTTTGTATTCGACCGCTACCAAGTCGGGCTGATCTGTGGCAAATACCCGTTTGGCCTTGCCTTCGTAAAGCAGGGCACCAAGGTTGTAGGCCGTCATGGCTGGGGATCGGGGGACTGCGATGCGGCGGCATGGCCACCAGGGGCGCGGGGGGAGCGAAGTTGACGCTCCAGATCACCCTGCCGGGACAGGGCAGCTGGATCCCGCCGCTGCAACATCCACTCACCGTAGGCATCGTCGATACGGGAACTAAGGCGCAGGCGCCGCTCCGTTGCCCGGGCGACCTGCTCCGGAGTACTACCGGCCAGGGCCAGCTGCTGATCGAGGATCTCAGCTACCAGCCCCCAGCTGCCTGAGGACGCCGCCTGCTCGAGGGCAAGCTCCAGGAGCCGGTCCTGCTCAAGAGCTGGGAGTGCTCCGGAAAGCGCCACCGCCTTAGCCAGCCGGGCCGCCGTGGCCGCACCGGGCTGGGCGCTGCTGACCAACACCTCAGCGGCCCGTTGCCATTGACCCAGGCTTTCCAGATGGCCCGCCAACAGATCCAGGGCTGGGCGATTGATCGGGGTGCCGTCCTGACGCTGACCCACCGGCAACTCCAGCAACGCCAGCTGCCCAAGGTTTCCAGCCGCAAGCCGCACGAGGGCATCGGCCGCCAGCTGGTGGTGCAGTCCCGCCTGGGCAGCGCGCCACTGCAGCACCAGCCACTGGGTCCGCTCAGCGCCCGGTGCCGGCCCCACCCGCGCCAGCACCTGCAGGGCCCCGTCAGGCGCCTGGCAGCTCAACAGGCTGTGGGCATTAGCCAGCACCACCACAAGAGGCTGGGGCGCTGGGTGGATCGTGAGCAGCCGCTGTTGCAGCTGGCGCAACAGCGGCCCATCGCTGCGCCGCGCGGCATTGACGCAGGCGGCGTCGAGGGCATTGAGATCTCCATCGCGCAGCAGGGCAATCAGGGCTGGATCCGCGCTGTCGGCCCTGTTCTTGGCTTGCGCTTCTGCGGCAGGCGCGGCGGCCATAAGGCCCACCAGCGCAGCCCCAAAAATCAGGAACAGCCGGGCCCGGGGCGAGAATGGCGCTGGTATTGCCGGCATGTCTAGAAACAGGGCCTGGCAGCCCCCCGCACCACGTTTCAACTTAGAAGAGCTTTCGCTCACTCCCCACCTCGCTTCCGGCCCATGCCCCCTGCCTCCTGTCCAACACCCGCGCGGATCCTGGTGATCGGCGCGGGTGGCCGCGAGAACGCGCTGGGCTGGGCCCTGGCCCGCTCGCCAGGGGTTGAGGCGGTCTGGATTACCCCTGGCAATGGGGGCAGCTGCGACCTACCGGGCTGCCAGCAACTGGCCATCGCCGAATCCGACCACAACGGGCTAGAGGCAGCCTGCCGCGACCTGGCAATTGAACTGGTGGTGGTGGGTCCAGAAGCCCCCCTGGCTGCAGGCCTGGCCGACAGCTTGCGCGCTGCGGGATTCCCCTGCTTCGGCCCGGGGGCAGATGGGGCGCAGCTGGAGGCAAGTAAGCAGTGGGCTAAGGCGCTGATGCAGGAGGCCGGCATTCCCACCGCCGGCTACTGGGCTGCAAACAGCCGCGAACAAGCTCTGCAAATTTTGACGGCCCAGGGGCGCCCCCTGGTGGTGAAGGCCGATGGCCTGGCCGCCGGCAAAGGCGTCACGGTGGCCGAAAGCGTTGAGGAAGCACGCGCCGCCATCGAGGAAATTTTTGCCGGCCGCTTCAGCGCAGGGCCCAAGGATGCTGGCGCCGAATTGACAAGCGTCTCCCTGGTGCTGGAGGAGCGCACCGTTGGTCCCGAAGTGTCCGTATTCGCCCTCTGCGATGGCCAGCGCATGGTGCTGCTGCCCACTGCCCAGGATCACAAGCGCATCGGCGAGGGCGACACAGGCGCCAACACCGGCGGCATGGGCGCCTACGCCCCGGCTCCCCTATTGGATGCGGCCGGCCTAGAAGAGGTGCGCCAGCGGGTGCTTGAGCCCACCGTGGCTGCCCTGAGAGCTCGAGGCATCGACTACCGCGGCGTGATCTACGCCGGCTTGATGCTCACCGCAGCCGGACCGAGCGTGATCGAATTCAATTGCCGCTTCGGCGATCCGGAGTGCGAAACCCTGATGCCCTTGCTGGGGCCGGAGCTAGCCCAAATTCTGTTGGCCTGCGCCAACGGCAACCTCGACCAAGCTCCAGCCCTCACCATCCATCCCGGCTGCAGTGCCTGCGTTATCGCCGCTGCGGAGGGCTACCCAGGTGAGCTGCGCCGCGGCGACCCCATCGCAAGCGCCCTGCAGCCCACCGACCAGTTGCAGCTGTTCCATGCCGGCACCCGCCGTGATGACCACGGCCGCTGCCTAACCAGCGGCGGCCGGGTGCTGGCGGTGGTGGCCCAGGCCGACGATTTTGACACCGCCTTCGAGCGGGCCTACGCCGGGCTAGCCCAAGTGCACTTTGAGGGCATGGCCTTCCGCCGCGACATCGGCCATCAGGTGCGCAGCCGATGAGCTGGCGCCAGGCCATGGGCCGCTGGTGGGCGGAATTCAGCCTGCAGACCAAGCTGCTGGCTGTGGCCACCCTGGTGGTGAGCCTGCTGATGACGGGCATCACCTTTTTGGCCCTCAATGGCATCCAGAGAGATGCCCAGCTGAGCGATACCCGCTACGCCCGAGACCTAGGCCTGCTGCTCTCGGCCAACATCACGCCCCTGGTGGCTGAGGGCAACGACCGGGAGCTGGCGGCAGTAGCAGATCGTTTCTGGCGCTCCAGCCGCAGTCTTCGCTACATCTTTTTCGCCGATCCAGAAGGGGTGATCTACCTAGGCATTCCGATCGGTGCCAGCTCTGGCAGCAGCGAGCTGCTGCTCAGCCGCCGACTCGAATTGCCCGCAGACCTACAGAAACGGCCTGACACGCCCCTGATCCGCCAGCACCTAAGCCCAGGCGGCCAGGTGACCGATGTGTTTGTGCCGATGGTGAGTGACGGCCGCTATCTCGGCGTGCTGGCCCTGGGTATCAATCCAAACGAAACCCTGCTCACCAGTGCCGCCCTCACCCGGGAGGTGACAGTGGCTGTGTTCATCTCAATCTGGGTGCTGGTGATTTTGGGGGCAGTTTTCAATGCCCTTACCATCACGCGCCCTGTGAAAGAGCTGCTGCAGGGGGTGCGCTCGATCGCTGGCGGCAACTTCGAGACCCGGCTGGCCCTGCCGGTGGGCGGGGAATTAGGGGAGCTGCTCGACGGCTTCAACACCATGGCCTCCCAGCTGGAGGACTACAAGGCAGCAAACATCGAGGAGCTCACCGCCGCCCAGGTGAAGCAGCAGTCCCTGATCGCCAAGATGGCCGATGGGGCGGTGCTGCTGGATGCCGAGGGCGCAATTGTGCTGGCCAACCCCACCTCCCGTCGGCTGTTCCGCTGGGAGGGCCGCAACCTCGAGGGCAACGACCTGATTGCCGAGCTGCCGGAAAGGCTGGCGATGGAGGTGCAGCCAGCCCTCGACAGCGTGACCTGCCGCGACCGAGACAGCGCCGATGTGCGTTGCAGTTTTGGCGAACCGATCCGCACCCTGCGCATCGTTTTGCAGTCGGTGAGTGATGCCAGCGGCGAAAGCCTCAAGGGCATCGCCATGACCATCCAAGACCTAACCCGCGAGGTGGAGCTCAATGCCGCCCAGAGCCGCTTCATCAGCAATGTCTCCCACGAGCTGCGCACGCCGCTGTGCAACATCAAGAGCTACGTGGAAACCCTCCACGACCTAGGCGACCAGCTCAGCGAAGAGGAAAAGCGCGAATTTCTGGGGATCGCCAACGCCGAAGCCGACCGGCTCACCAGACTTGTCAACGACGTACTCGACCTATCCCGGCTGGAGTCGGAGCGGGAGTGGAACCTAGAACCGCTGGAGCTGGCCCCAGCCATCGAGCAGATCCTGCGCACCTACCGCCTCAATGCCGATGAAAAGGGCGTCTCCCTGGCCTTTGAAGCTGATCCCCAGCTGCCGCGCATCCTGGGCAACTGGGACCTGCTGCTGCAGGTGTTCGACAATCTGGTGGGCAATGCCCTCAAATTCACCCCCAAGGGTGGGCGGCTGCAATTACGGGCCTACCCCTGGCCCGATCTCTGCGTGCTAACTCCGGGCAACGAACCCAGCAGGGACAGCCCCAGCTGCGATCTCACCTCACCCCTACCCCGGATTCGAATCGAAATCGCCGACAGCGGCTGCGGCATCTCGGATGCAGACCAGGAGTGCATTTTTGATCGCTTTTATCGAGTTGAAAACGCGGTGCACACCGAAGCTGGCACGGGCCTAGGCCTATCGATTGTGCGTGGCAACCTCGAAAAACACGGCACCCAGGTGCGCATGGCCAGCGCCCTAGGGGTGGGCAGCACCTTCTGGTTTGACCTACCCCTAGAGAATTCCGACACGGACGAACTGCGGTTACTGGCCGAGCGCCGCCGCTACGACCAGGCCGAGATTTAAATCTCGTCGGCGGCGACGCTGCGGGCGATACGGGAGAGCTCGCTGCGCTCGTCGGTGGTGATCCGGTGGGGCACCCCGGAGATGATGCGCTCGAAGTTGGAAAAGGAATCCTTGATCTCAGGGCCATTGCTTGTGATCACGAATTCACGGATGCCCTTGTCGTGCCAGGAACCGCGCATTTTGAACACATTCAAGGCACGGGCCATCTCACCGCGGATCTCCACGTATTGGAGCAGCAGGATCGTGTCGGTGATTGTGGAGATATGGGAGTCGGTGATCGAATGGCTACCCATGAACTCCTCGGAGGTGTTCGTAAAGAAGCCGGCAATCTCCTCCTGCTTGGCATAACCAGTAACGCCAATCACAAACTGCCGAAAGGCGTTGTGGCTCACGCCCCTGGCTAGGGCACTTAGGGAATCGATCGCCATCCGCGATGGCTTGAACTGGCCTATTTCGGTTTTGATGATTTGGAGGTGATCTTCCAAACCCGTGGACTCGGGATAGGCGCAAATGATCTTGAGCAGGCCGTCCTGCTCCATCTGCTCAAAATCGATACCCCAACTGGTGGCATTGCGAAGCAGCTGGGCACGGGACTCCTCGTAAGCGAACAGAATTGCTCTCTCCTTAGAGCGACAAGCATCCTCGACAAATTTGGATACCAGCAGGGTTTTACCCGTACCCGTGGCACCGGTGGCCAAGATGATCGAATCCTTGAAGAAGCCTCCGCCGCACATCTCGTCGAGCCTGGGAACGCCGGAGCTGAGCCGCACATTTGAGGATCGCTGGGTGAGGCGCATGGCTCCCAGCGGGAAAACGCTGATGCCGTGGCTACCCATCGTGAAAGGGAACTCGCCCTTCATGTGGGTGGTGCCGCGCAGCTTGAGAATCTCCGCGGTGCGGCGCCGCCGCTCCCCCTCCAGCACGTTGCGGAGAATCACAACGTTGTCGGAAACAAATTCTTCAACCCCGTAGCGAGCAATCGGACCGTATTCATCGATCCTTTCGGTGGTCATCAGCGTGGTGACACCAATTTCCTTCAACCTGGCAATAAGGCGGAATATCTCCCGACGCACCACGGAAACCGCGTCGTATTGCTGAAATACAGCCGTAATCGAATCAATAGCCACCCGACGGGCTTTGTACTTACGAATTGCATAATTAATCCGCTCAATCAAACCGGACAGATCAAAACTCCCCGCCACATCCTGGCCTTCCGGATCCGGCGAGGCGTCAAGAATAAAGAGCTTGTCTTGCTCCACCATCTCTTGCAGATCCCAACCAAAACTTGCCGCATTACGCAGAATATCTAGGGGCGACTCTTCAAAGGTTACGAAGATTCCCGGTTCGTTGTACTGACGAATGCCGTTGTATAGGAAGTTAAGAGAAAACACCGTCTTACCGGTGCCTGAGGTGCCGCTGATCAGGGTGGAGCGGCCGATGGGCAAACCGCCATGGCACACGTCGTCGAAGCCCTCGATCCCAGTCGGGAGCTTCTGTACCTGCATCAGAGGGTTGCTAGTGGGGCTTGGTTCCTGCATCGAGGGAAGAGTTCTGAAGAAAAACTACTCAGGGCAGCGGCTCAAGAGAAGGGAGAGGATCTGTAGGAACCGAAACCGACGGATTTGCCATGCCGTCGGCGTCGCATAGTTCCTCTTCCAAAACCTCCTCACTAAGCTCTTCGTAGAGCAAATCAAGCCCGATCAGCACCCGCTCCCGATCGGAGAGATCGCCGATGATGCGGCGCACAGGCGGCGGCAAGATCTTGGCCAAGGTGGGGGTTGCGAGAATCTTGTCCTCCTCAGCCAGCTGAGGATTTTTCAAGACATCAATCACCTTCAAGGCATATACGCCCCGGAATTCCGTTTCCAGAATATTCCGCAGTGTTTTCAAGGCACGCATCGAGTTGGGCGTATTGCCCGCCACGTAGAGCTTGAGGATGTAGGTCTTGCGTGGAGTCATGGTTAAGAAACCTCCTGGTTCAAGCCGTCTTGGGCTGGCCGGACGCCTGGACCGGCAAACCAGTCAAAGGCGCATCGGGTGGAATGGAGCGGCGGTACATCTCGCAGAGATGGGCCATCACATCGAGCAGGGCCAGTCGATATTCCTGGAGGAAATCGTTCTTGTGCCCTTCCAGCTTGAGCTGCTTGGAGAAGCCATCAATGAGATTCATGTGAATCTCAACAGTTTTAGTAATGGGTAAATCACTGAAAAAAGCCGTATTGACGAAACTTTCCAAGGCCTGGTTTGCCGCCGCCGGATCCCGGAAATAACTGAGTAGCAGGTCTCGATAGGTGCGCTCTAGAGAATGGATCAGCTCTTCGCGCTCCCGCTCGCTCAGGTTACGTAGAAAGCGGGCTGGATCACGCTTGTAGAAAACCCCAACAAAGCCGACGCGGCCCTTCAACCGGTTGGCCAGCTTCCAGCGGTCGGGGGGTTCGGTGCTCTGGCCAGCAGGGGAGCTCTCGGAGCCGGCCAGGCCTTCACGTAAATAGCGGGAGACAGCCGCATCCAGGCTGTAGCTGAGCTGTTCAAGCTGATCGGGGGGCAGGTGCACCTCCGCTTCATGGAGTTCGATCTTCCCTCCCACGCCCCCGATCACCACCGCCGGCATCAGCAGTCCCAGATCCCCAAAGGCGCGGCAGTCATCTGGGCTGAGCCCCCCCTGCTCCAGCAGCACGGCGTCGAATTCCTCCCGTCGCTGCTCTAGCTCCACCAGGGGGTTGGTAGAGGGATCAACCCAGACCATGCGGCAACGCCCCCCGACCAGCCAGCGAGAGCATGCTTGCTGCAGGCGGGGATCTCGGATCAGAGAAGCGATGGTGAGGGCCGGTTCGGGCATGGACCGCGTTGGCAGCGGGGCAACCCGCGGGAAAGGCCCCTGAATGTTGACGAAAGGGAGGGCCGGGCGAGAGGATTATTGTTTGTTTTTCGATTGTGCGCCAGGCCGAATGACGCTAAGCCATTTTTAGGTCAGGGTTTATTGAAAACCTTGGCTCAAAAAGTGCTACGTCAGCCTGGCCACGCTCCTGCCGCCATGAGCCCTACCACCGAATCCGCAGCCAAGAGCAGCGCCGAACCGGCCGCTTCCCAAGACGCCCCCACCAGTGGCGCCTACGCCATTGTTGAGGCATCAGGCCAACAATTCTGGCTGCAGCCGAACCGCTACTACGACCTCGACCGCCTTGGCATCGATGTCGACGGCACCTTGACCATCGACAACGTGTTGCTGGTCAACGACGGCAAAACCACGACCCTGGGCCAGCCGTACGTAAAAGGAGCCAGTGTTGAGCTCAAGGTGATGGCCCATCGCCGCGGCCCCAAGATCATCATTTACAAAATGCGCCCTAAGAAAAAGACCAGGCGCAAAAACGGTCACCGTCAGGAGTTGACCCGCGTGATGGTCGAATCGATTTCCTTAGGTGGCAAGGCTCTGGCCTGAGCTTTTTTTACCGCCCCTCTCCAATTTCCATTTCCACTAGCTGATACCCCCGATCCATGGCCCATAAGAAAGGCACAGGCTCCACGCGCAACGGCCGCGATTCCAACTCCAAGCGCCTCGGCGTCAAGCGCTACGGCGGTGAAACCGTGTGCGCCGGCTCCATCCTGATTCGCCAGCGCGGCACCTCCGTGCTGCCCGGGGTCAATGTTGGCCGCGGCTCCGACGACACCCTGTTCGCCCTAGTTGATGGCGTAGTCAACTTCGAGAGCATCAAGCGCGGCCTGCGCAACCGTAAGCGCATCAATGTTGCCATCGCCTGAATCGGCCCCAGGCCCTTAAAGCGATTCCTTACTGCCGGCGGATCTCCGCCGGCTTTTTTATGCCCCGGGCTACCTGCCCTTCAGGCCAATCGGTAGGCCCGGGTCGTGATCAGGTAGGGGTGAAACACCTCGAGAAAGCGGCTCTGCAGAGTGCGGAAAAAAGCCTCCACCAGCTCTGGGGCATCGAAGTGAAAGGGGTACTCGCCCTGAAATCCCTTGAAGAAATACCAGTTAAGTAGGGCGATGCCGGCTGGGGCGAGGCGCTCGGCAAACAGGGCCAGCTGGGCGGCAGGATCGCTCAGATGCTCCAGCACATCCAGGCAAACGATCGTGTCGAAGCGCCCGGGCAGGGCTGGATCATCCATATCCCGATAGCAGCTCAACTTGGCGCCCAAGCCCAGCTCGGCAGCGCGAGCCTGCACAAAGGCGCGATTGTGGGGATTGAGATCCACAAACCACACCCGCTCCACCTCGGGAAGAGCCGCCGCGGCCAGGGCATGGCTGCCGATGCCGCCGCCGAAGTCGAGCACCTGACCGCGGGCAAAGCGCTGCTGCAGCCGCAGGGTGTCAGCGATGTAGTCGGCGCTGCCTAGGTGCCAGGCCGCCAACTCCAGCAGATGGCCGGTGCCAACAGTGTCTTCATAAAAGCGACCCGCCTGGTCTGGATCAAAGGCACCGGGGTGCAGGGCGGCCAGGTCGTCGGTGCTGCTGGGCAGGCGGCGCTCCAGCTCCTCGGGAGAAATGTCGAGGAAGCTGGCCAACTGGGGGCGCAGGGCGAAGCCATCAGCCAAGAACCGCTCCACCCCCAACTCCAGCTCCCCTGCCGCGCCCATGCCTTGCCATGCTCTTTAGATGAGCGTCAACCTAGGAGCCAGCCCCGATACGGGCCTCTTCCACTAGTTCAGCCCCTTCTCCCGGCACCTCTAACCAGCGCCGCAGCCAGGCCACCAGGCCATAGAAGGGCAGGGTGTCAGCCAGGGCTGCCACAAGTTTGAACAGGTAGCCACTGGCGATGAAGGAGGCCAGCTGGGGTACCACCGGCTCGCCGGGGCGCACCGGCAGCACATGGCTGGCGTAGTGACTGATCAGCACCACGGCGCTGGTATCCACCAGCTGGCTAACCAGGGTGGAGCCGTTGTTGCGCAGCCATAGGGCCTTGCCCCCACTGAGGCGCTTCCAGAAATGGAATAGGCGCACGTCGGTGAACTGGGCCGCCAGGTAAGCCACCATCGAGGCGCCAACCGCGCCGAAGGCGAGCCGGCGCACCTCAAAAAAGGTGGCATCGGGCGCGCCTGCCAGCCCCGGCAGGATGCCGCCAAGCCAAAGGATCAGCACAATCCAGCCGTTTAGCAGCAGACCCACCCACACCAGCTGGGAGGCCTTCTGCTCGCCCCACAGCTCACTGATCAGGTCGGTGCAGAGAAAGGTGATCGGATAGGGCAGTGCCCCCACCGCCACCACGATCGGCCAGGAGCCAATCGTGCCCAACTGCAGAAAGCGGGTGAGGCCAAGAATGTTGAGCATGCCCATGGTGCCCAGGAAGATCCCAGCCAGCACCAGAAACGCCAGGTCACGGCGCTGCAGCAGGGTCATTGGAGCTGAACATGGGACGCTGCAAGGGTGACGCTCCGATCCATGGCTGACCAGCCCTGCGGCTTTCTGGTGCTTGACAAGGCGGCGGGACTCACCTCCCACGCCTGTGTCGCCCGGGTGCGGCGCGCCTACAAGCTCAAGCGGGTGGGCCATGGCGGCACCCTGGATCCAGCAGTCACCGGGGTGCTGCCAATCGCCCTAGGCCCCGCCACCCGGCTACTGCCCTACCTGGAGGGCGACAAGACCTATCAAGGCGTCGTCCAACTGGGAGTGAGCACCGTCAGCGACGACCTGGAGGGAGAGGTGCTGGCCCGCTTTGCCGTGCCAGCTTTGGTGGCGTCGGATCTGGAGGCGGCCCTGGCAGCCTTTCGTGGCACGATCGACCAGGTGCCGCCCCAGGTTTCAGCCGTGCACGTGGAGGGTCAGCGGGCCTATGCCCTGGTGCGCCAGGGCGAGCAGGTCGAGCTGGCCCCCCGAGCGGTCACAATCCAGCGGCTGGAGCTGCTGGGCTGGGATGCCGCCACCGCCAGACTGGAGCTGCTGGTGCACTGCTCAGCCGGCACCTACATCCGCTCCCTAGCCCGCGACCTTGGCGAGGCGCTGGGCTGCGGTGGTGCCCTGGCGAGGCTGCGCCGCACCGAGGCTCTTGGCTTTGGCCTCAAACAGGCCGTGCCATTGGAAGCCCTCGATCAGGCGCCATTGCCCGACCTGCTGAATCCGCTGGCAGCTCTGGGGCACCTACCCCAACGGCAGCTGCTCGATGCGGAACTTGAAGGCTGGCGCTGCGGCCGCGCCCTTGACCATGGGCTGTCGCTGGAGAAAGGAGAGCCCGTGGCGGTGCTGGGGCCGGATGGCAACCTGGCCGGCATGGCTCGCACCAGTGAAGGCGGCCTCTTGCAGCCCAAGCTGGTGTTCAACGCAACCGGCTAGCCCCTCGCTCCTCTCCCCCCGCACCCCGATGGCCGGCCACAGCAAGTGGGCCCAGATAAAACGCACCAAGGCCGTGGTGGATTCCAAACGCGGCGCCGTGTTCACCCGGCTTGGCAGGGAGATCATGGTGGCGGCCCGAAGCGGGGCCGACCCCGCCGGCAACTTCCAGCTGCGCACCGCCATCGAGAAGGCCAAAGCCGCAGGTGTGCCTAACGCCAACATCGAGCGAGCCATCGCCAAAGGTTCAGGGCAAGGCGGTGGCGCTGGCGAAACCTTTGAGGCGGTGCGCTACGAGGGCTACGGCCCCGGTGGCGTGGCGGTGCTGGTGGAGGCCTTCACCGACAACCGCAACCGCACTGCCGCCGAGGTGCGCCTGGCCTTCGGCAAGCATGGCGGCAACCTGGGCGAGACCGGCTGTGTGGGCTACCTGTTTGAGCAGCGCTCGGTGGTGCAGCTCGCCGCCGGGGATGGCCAAGCCATCGATGAAGAAACTCTGCTGGAGGGGTTGCTGGCCCTGGAGGAGCAGGGCGGACCCGCCGCCCTCGGCTACAGCCCTCTTGAGGAAGGGGGGCTGGAGGTGTTCGGCAACTTCGCAGACCTGGAAGCCCTGCAGGACGGCCTGCGGCACCAAGACTGGGTAGTGGTGGGTTGGGAACACCGCTGGATTCCCCAGACCGCCTGCCCCCTAAGCGACGCCGAAACTCTGCGTGCCTGCCTGCGCATGCTTGATGCCCTCGAGGACCTGGAAGATGGGCGCAGCGTTACCAGCAACCTGGAGGCCGACGAGGGGCTGCTGGCGGCGGTGATGGGCTAAGAGCAGCGGTGCCAAGCAACTGCTCTAGGCAGTGGCTAACCCACTTAAGGATCCTCTCGAATCGTTTGGGCATCAACCCGCCGCAGAAAATCGATCAGACCCTGGATATAAACCACCTGGTCATCAACCATCGCCATATGGCTTCCATTCGGGCAGTGGAGATGGGAACCCCGCGGCAGAGCCTTGGCCATAGCCGCCATCTGCTGGGGATTCATGGTGTCGTGGGCGGCACCAATGGTGAGAGTGGGAACCTGAATCCGTGATAGGTCAGCCCTGCGATCCCACTGGGCCAACTTGCCACGCGCGCCCAGCTCACTGGGGCCCTGCATGGGGATGTAGACCTTCGGATTGAGGTGCTCAAATGCACGCAGAACCGAATCGGGCCATTGCGCATAGGGTCGGCGCAACACATGGTGCTCGTAGTGGTGCGGAATCAACAACTCCATGTAGCGTGGGTTGTCGTAATCCTCGGCAGCTTCGATGGCTTGGAGCTCGGCCAGAACGCCCGCCGGCAGTTGACGTAGAAAATTTTCTTCAGCGTAACGATTATACTCGGGCACACTCCAAACCATGTTAGAGATTATTAATCCCTTCAGATGCTGCTGGTGGCGCAGCGCATACTCAATCGCCAGAATCCCGCCCCAGGAGTGACCGAGCAAGAAAAAATTGTTGCCATCGAGAGCCAGGGCTTGGCGCACCTGCTCCACCTCATCGACAAATCGCTCGATCTCCCAGAGATCAGCGTGATCAGGCTGGCTGCTGTGATGCGAACCCAACTGATCGTAGAAATAGAGCTCGACTCCCGCCTGGGGCAGAAAGCTATCAAACACCTCGAAATACTCGTGGGTGCAGCCAGGCCCGCCATGGAGCAGCAATAGCTTGATGTTTGGACTTGCACCGCTGCAACGTGTCCAAACCTCAAACGTGCCGTGAGCAGTCCGAACCGGAATCTTGCGAACACCGGAAGCGGGCGGAGCTGGATTAGATGTCATTGGCAAGGCCGAGAAAGATTCCTTACATAATCGTGACTAGCTGATCGTTCAGCCGCCACACGACTTTGTGTGATTCGGCGGCAAACAGCGGCGAGGTTCCTCACTAATAATTAGTACGCGACCCCCCTAGCACCCCGCTTAATGCCCCCTGTCCGCCCCGCAGCGCTATCCCTGGGAATTCTGGCCCTGCTGGCCCCCCTGAGCAGCCCGTCCCTGGCCCAGGCCGCACCCACCGCCTCAGCCAAAACCAGCGTGGACACGCCGGCTTTGGGACGCCTGCAACTGGAGAACGGCTACCCCACGGCCGCCACCGCCCGCAAGCTCTACGACACCCTCGACCTGCAGCGGGCCACCCAGGGCTACCTGTGGGCCCTGCCCGCGGTGGGCTTCAAGGCCCTCTACGACGCCCAGGCGAAAACCATGGGCGTGCGCAACGGCGATGTGCTGCTCTACCGCACGCTGCAGGACAAGGCGGGGATGCTCACCCCCAACATCACTACCCTCTACGCCTTCAGCTTCTGGGATCTGGCCAAGCAGGGGCCGCTGGTGGTGGAGGTGCCGGCCGGGCTCACCGCCGGCGGCGTGCTCGACATCTGGCAGCAGCCGATCACCGACCTGGGCCAGACCGGGCCCGACAAGGGCGCCGGCGGCAAGTACCTGATCCTTCCCCCCGGTGGGCCGGAGGTGGTGGCCCCGGGCTACCGCATCTTCCGCTCCCCAAGCAACCAGGTGTGGTTCGGCACCCGGGGCCTGGCGCCGGACAAGGCCGTGGCCGAGGCCACCGTGCGCCAGCACCGTCTCTACGGCTGGAACGAACGCACCAACCCAGCGGCCACCGGGTACAGCGAGGTGGGCGGGCGCCCCTGGCAGTCGGCCCAACCCGCCGATCTCTCCTACTGGCGGCTGCTCAGTGATCTTTACGCCAATGAGCCCGTCGCCCCCCGCGATCGGATGATGTTTGGGATGCTGTCGCCCCTGGGCATTGCGCCGGGCCAGCCTTTCAAGCCCGAGGCCCGGCAGGCACGAATCCTCAGCGAGGGGGCCCAGCTGGGTGACCTGATGGCCCGCACCATCGCCTACGACAAGCGCACCCCTGGAGCCACGGTGTACCCCGGCAAGCACTGGGAGTACGCCGTCCTGTTTGATCTGAATCAGGAATCCCCCGACAAGCTGCGGGTTCAGTTCGACGAACGCAGCTCCTGGTTCTACGAGGCCATAGCAATGTCGGTGGGGATGCAGGGCCGGGTGGTGGGCTTCGGCCAGGTGTATCTGGAGGCCTCCAAAGATGCCAAGGGCCAATGGCTCGACGGCGGCCGCAGCTATCGCATGCGCGTGCCGGCCAATGCGCCGGTGAAGCAGTTCTGGTCGATCACCCTCTACGACAACCTCAGCCGCGGCCCGCTGATCACCCCCCAGGGGGCCGCCGACCTCAGCTCCCGCAAGCCCGATCTGGCGAGCAACGCCGACGGCTCGGTGGATGTGGATTTCGGGCCAATCCGGCCTGCCGGTGCCAAGAACTGGATCCAGACCACTCCAGGCAAGGGCTGGTTTGCCTACTTCCGCTTCTACGGCCCCACCGAGCCCTATTTCGCCAAAACCTGGCAACTCAACGACATCACGACGATCCAGCCATGAAGACCAGCAACCAGCGTCCGCCCAGAAGCCTGGGGCTGATCCTCGCCCTGATGGCAGTGACCAGCGCCGCGCCGGGACCAGCCCTAGCCGCCTCTGTGGCGCCAGCCCCCACCCCCGCCGAAGCGAAGGCCATCGCCGCTGAGGCCTGGCTCTACGCCTATGCCCCCCTGCAGGGCTACCAGACCTTCTGGAACCAGACTCAGAACAAGGCCTTTCCGGGCTATGTGGGCGGCTTCAACCGATTCCGTCATTAGAGCCGCTCCGCCACCCCGGCCGACACCGACATCGTCACCCCCAACAACGACACGCCCTATTCCTGGACCTGGCTGGATCTAAGGGCTGAACCGATCGTGCTGAAGCTGCCAGCCGTGCCGGCACCCCGCTATTACGTAAACCAGTGGGTCGACCTCTACACCCACAACTTCGCCTACACCGGCGTGCGGGCCACGGGGCGCGGCGCCGGCACCTATTTGTTTGCCGGCCCCCGTTGGCAGGGCAGCGTGCCCAAGGGGATCACCAAGGTGTTCCGCGCCGAGACAGATTTCGTAGGCAGCCTCACCCGCACCCAGCTCAACGGGCCCGGGGACATCCCAGCGCTTCAGGCGCTGCAGGCGAAATACCAGTTGATCCCCCTTTCGAGCTTCGAAGGGACCAAGCCGCCCAAGCCCGCTCCGCCGGTGAACTGGCCCGCCTGGGATCCGGCAAAGGCCGAGGGAATCGGCTTCATCGGCTACCTCAACGCCCTGCTGCCGTTCATGCCCACCGTGCCGTCGGAGCAGGGGATGATGACTCGCTTCGCCCGCATCGGCATCGGCCCGGGGCGGCCCTTTGACCCCAAACAACTGACTCCCGCCACCCGCAGCGCCATCGAGGCCGGGGTGGCCGCCGCCGCCACCAACCTGCGCAGCAAGGCCCTGGCCCAGAGCAGTTCCAAGGGCTTCTTCGGCACCCGCGAGGAACTCGGGAGCGATTACCTCACCTACCGGGCCATGGGGGCGATGCTGGGGATCTACGGCAACAGCAGTTCCGAGGCCTTCTACGCCACTCAGCAGAAAGGCCCCGACGGCAAGGTGCTCGATGGCCGCCGCCAGTGGGTGCTGCGCTTCCCCGCCGGCCAGCTACCGCCGGTGAGTGAGTTCTGGTCGATCACGATGTATTCACTCCCCCAGCGATTGCTGGTGGCCAATCCGATCAACCGCTATTCGATCGGGGATCGCACCGAGGGCCTGAAGCTGGGGGCAGATGGCTCCCTGGAGATCTATCTCCAGCATGAAAACCCAGGCCCAGCCAAGGTCTCCAACTGGCTGCCGGCTCCTGCTGGGCCCTTCTTCTTCGTGGGCCGTCTCTATGGGCCAGGCCCGTCGGCCCTTTCAGGGCAATGGCAGCTACCTGCCCTGCAGGAACGTCCCTAGGGCCGCCCGATCCGCCACCACCTCCAGCCGGGGGTGGTGCTGCAGCCAGCTGGCTGGCACCTCAGGGCAGGGGGGCTCCTGCAAAGCCCGTTTCAAAATGGCAGCCTTACTGGCCCCGGTGACCACCAGCAGGATCCGCTCTGCCGCCAGGATCTCCGCCAATCCAAGCGTGATCGCCTGGGCCGGCACCGCCTCGGGATCGCCGCCAAAGGCACCAGCGTTCTGGGTCCGGGTGGCGGCGCTGAGGGTCAGGCAGCGGCAGGGGGCTTGAGCTCCGCAGGGGGGCTCGTTGAAGCCCACATGGCCGTTTAAGCCCAAACCAAGCAGCTGCAGCCCCACACCACCAGCAACCGCGAGGGCGGAGCCGTAGCGCCTGGCCTCAGCCTGGGGATCGGCCGCCAGGCCATCGGGCAGCAGCACCTGCTCAGGCTGCAACCCCAAGGTGCGCTGCAGCCGGGCAGCCATGAAGGCCGCAAAGGAACGGGTATCGGTGGCCGCCAAGCCCACATATTCATCCAGGTTGAAGCTCAGCCAGCCCTGGCGTATCGCCTGCTGTTGCGCCCCACTGAGCTGCTCAAGCTGCTGGGCTAAGGCCGCGTAGACAGGCTCCATGGTGCGGCCCGTGGCCAGTCCCAGGGGAAGCCGGGGCCGCTGCAGGCGCTCTTCCAGCAGGCGGGACGCCACCGCAGCAGCCACGGCCGGCCCATCAACGAGGCAGCGCAACTCCAACTTCAGGGGCTGACGTAGTGGCGCAACTCCGTTCCGCGGTAGTAGTGATGCAGGATCTGCTCGTAGCTCTGGCCCCGGTTGGCCATGCCGTGGGCGCCCCACTGGCTCATACCCACACCATGGCCGAAGCCCCGGCCGATCGCCAGCAGCGAAGGCGGAGGCAGTTGCACGGGCCCCTGATCCGGGGTGATGGCAGGCTCGGCTAGCCCACTTTGGTCGGCAGCCCGCGGCATCAGCGGCGGCAAGGCCGGCAGGGCCGCCAGCTGTGGGGCCAGCACCTCAAAGCGCACCATGGTGCTCTTGAGCCCCAGGCGGCTGCGCAGCTGGGCGCCGGTGAGCACCAGGGTGCCGGCAGGGCCAGTCACCCGCGCCTGGCGCACCCGACCAGAGCCGGTGGTGGCGAGCACATCGATGCGCTGGGCACCGCCGATCTCGCCAAACGCCTTCTGCAGCTGCTCGGGCTCCAGGCGCAACTGCCAGGCGTTCACCGGGCTGTGCTGATCAAAATCGGGCACGCTCACCAGGTACGGAAGCTGCTGGCTCCAGAGATCACCGCTGTTTTCGGTGCTGCCACCGGCGCTGCTGTGAAAAACCGCGTTGGCCAGGCTGGGACCAAACATCAACACCTGGCCGCGGGTGCTAACAACCGCCTGACGGGTTGAAGGGGTTTCCGCCTCAACACCCTTGTAAACCTGGCTGGAAACCGTGGCGCTCACGTCAAAGGCGGCAGCCGGCTTGCGCTGACGCAGGGCATAGGTGCGGGCTGCCACCGCCTGAGCGCGCAGGGCCGCCTGGGGCCAGCTCGCCGGCATCTCGCTGGCCACCACGCTGGGCAGGTAGGCCTCGAGGGGCACATGGTTCACGGCCTGTAGGGATGAGCTACCCACAAGCACCTGCAGTCGGCCGCGATAGCCCCGCTGCTGTAGCTGAAAATCGGCGCCTTCCTGGGGGCTGAACTGCAAATCCAACGGGGGGACAGCGGACTGGGCTGCCGGCTCCAGCCAGAGCTCTCTAACTGCAGGCAGTCGCTCCACGCCGGCGGCTCGTTCCAGCACAAGGCTGCCGGCAGCCAGCTGCAACACCACCGGCTCCAGCGGCGCCAGCGACCAGCGCTGGCTACCGGCCCGCAAAACCAAGGGCTGCTGAGGCGCCGCCAGCGTGAGCTTGACCGTTTCGAGCAACAGCACCCGCACCTGCGGGTTGGCCTGCTGGGCCCGCAGCTGTCCCGGAGCAGCACCGGTCAGCACCAGGGCGCTTGCCAGCAAAGACACCAGGGGAAAGCGCAATACGGGCACGGAGGCTGCTTCTCCCGACTCAGGGGGCCCATTGTGCCCGGCGTGGCAACATGCGCCAGAGGCAGCACGACCGTGCAGGTCACCTTTTTAGGCACCAGCTCAGGTGTGCCCACCCGGGGCCGCAATGTCTCGGCCGTGGCGCTGCGTCTGCCCCAGCGCAGCGAGCTGTGGTTGTTCGACTGCGGCGAGGGCACCCAGCACCAGTTTCTGCGCAGCGATCTGCGGGTGAGCCAGCTGCGGCGGATTTTCGTCACCCACATGCACGGCGACCATGTATTTGGCCTGCCCGGCCTGCTGGCCAGCCTCGGCCTGGCGGGCACCTGCACGGGCATCGACCTCTACGGCCCCGATCCCCTGCGCGACTACCTCGAAGGGGTGCTGCGCACCTCCTCCACCCGGATCAGCTACCCCCTTCGCACCCACCGGGTGCGATCCGCTGCCGAGAGCGGTGCCCTGCTCCTCGATGACGACGACCTCACGGTGCGCTGCACGCCGCTGACCCACCGGGTGCCTGCCTACGCCTACCGGGTCGATCAGAAGCCGCGGGCGGGCCGCTTCGACGTGGAGCGAGCCAAGGCCCTCGGCATCCCGCCAGGGCCGATCTACGCCGAGCTCAAGGCTGGGCGCGACATCAGCCTTGAAGACGGCCGGATCATCAATGGCGCCAGCCTTTGCGGCCCCGATCGCCCGGGGGTCAGCGTTGTGTATTGCACCGACACCGTGTTCTGCGAAGCGGCGGTGGAGCTGGCCCGCGGCGCTGACCTACTGATCCACGAATCCACCTTTTCCCACGCCGAAGCGGAGCTTGCCTACCAGCGCCAGCACTCCACCAGCACGATGGCGGCCCAAACCGCCCTGGAGGCCGGCGTCAAGCAACTGGTGCTCACCCACCTGAGCCCTCGCTACATGCCAGGCAATCCGATGACCCCCGACGACCTGGTAGCGGAAGCCCAATCCATCTTTGCCAACACCCTGGTGGCCAAGGATTTCCTCAGCATCGACATCACCCCATCCGAACCAGCCACGGCCTAGCCCTGCAACAGTTCGCGTTAATCGGCTGCGGAGGGCCCTTTCCCCGTGATACAAGGTCTCCGATGCGGTCTTTACCGCCTACCCGCCGGCTTTTTCCAATGGCCTCCTCCTTCCCCTCGGCTGCCCTCCGCAAGGCGGTTCGCGTTCTTGCTCGAACCATGCTTGCCCTGCTGCTGTTCATGGGCTTCGGCAGCCCGGCTCTGGCAGCCGCCTGGACCACAGAGCAGCTCACCGTGCCCGCCACGCCAGACGGCACCCTGGTGACCTTCAGCGAGCAGGAGATCAAGGCCGGTCGCAAGGTGTTCAACAGCAGCTGCGGCGAGTGCCACGCCGGTGGCATCACCAAAACCAATCAGAACGTGGGCCTCGACCCTGAAACTCTGGCCCTGGCGACGCCGTCGCGGGACAGCGTTGAGGCCCTGGTGGACTACATGAAGAACCCCACCTCCTACGACGGGGAATACAGCATTGCTGACGTGCACCCCAGCATGCGCAGCAGCGACATCTTCGTGAAAATGCGCGACCTCGACGACGAAGACCTGCGCCTGATGGCTGGCTACATCCTGGTGTCCCCCAAGGTTCAGGGCATCCAGTGGGGCGGCGGCAAGATCTACTTCTAGCCTCAGATCAACTTTTAATAACAGATCAACTTTTAGCCTCAATCCCCTTGTTCAGCCGGTGCAACAGCACCGGCTTTTTTATTGGCCGTAAAAGGCGGTGGCTTGCAGTTGGTCAGGTCTAGGGAGGTGGGCTGCTTGCTGTACCACCACTCCTGCAACTGGGATTCAAGCCGCATCGGGAACAGGGTGATAACCGTGCGGGTGGGGCGGGCGCCGGGCTGCAGCAGCTCAACGGCATAGGACGGGCAGCGGCGGGAGGCCAGATCAGGCACAAAGCGCCGGCCGATGCGCCGCCAGCTTGGCTCCTTGCTATGCCAGGCCAACCGACAGCAGGGCCAGGGCAACTCCTCGCGATCAAACAGGCGGCAGCAGGGGCCCAGCACCCGATAGCTGTAGTGGCCGCCGGGGCTGGTGTGCTCGCTCCCTGGCTCCAGCAGGGCTGCGACGTTGCCCCGGGAGGGGGGTGCCTGGGCTGACACAGAACTGCGGCTCGGGAATGACAGCAAAAAGCCACCCCCTAAGGGTGGCAGAGAAGTTCAGATTGCTCAAGCGCAGGTCCGGGATTTGCCGAGCCTGCGCAGGCTGATCTGGGGCTCAATAGAGCTCTTCTTCGGCGTGGGTCTTGATGGTGCAATCGCTGGTGGGGTAGGCCACGCAGGTGAGCACAAAACCAGCTTCGATCTGGTCGTCGTCGAGGAAGCTCTGGTCGCTTTGGTCGACGGTGCCGGAGGTCAGCTTGCCTGCGCAGGTGGAGCAAGCGCCGGCGCGGCAGGAGTAGGGCAGATCAACGCCCTGCTCTTCAGCAGCGTCGAGGATGTACTGGTCATCAGGAACCTCGATGGTCTTGTTGAGGCCTTCGCTCTCGCTGATGAGGGTGACCTTGTAGGAAGCCATGAAAAAGATTGGGGCTCACAGGCACCCGGAAGCCGGGCCTGTAGGACTCGCCCTTCATACATCCGCCGGACGCCCTAACTGTCGATTTGGCGGCCAGAACGCTGGAAGGCCAATCAAATTGAAGGCACAGATCAGCGTGCCTTATGCGACACGCCGGATCGTCATCAGGCCCCACTGGCTTTGTTCGGCAGTGAGTTCGGCCTGCCAGCCCTCGTCCCGCAGGGCCAGCTGCAACGCCGGAGCCTGGTCAACGAGCAGGCCACTGAGCAGACCCACGCCGTTGGCAGCCAGCACGGTGTTGAAGGCTGGACAAAGGGCCTGAATCACCGGAGCAAGGATGTTGCACAGCAAAAGATCGGCCGGCTGGCCCTCGAGCAGCTCAGCGAGGGCTTCTACCGAGCCCAGTTGCACCCGCACTTGAGGCGTGAGCCCGTTGAGGGCGGCATTGTCGGTGGTGGCTCGCACTGCCAGCGAATCGGTATCGACAGCCGCTACCGAGGCCGCGCCCAGCCGCAGGGCAGCCAGGCCCAGCACGCCGCTACCGCAGCCGAGGTCGGCAACCCGCAGGCCAGCCAGCCCCTCTGGCGTCATGGCGGCCAGCAGCTCCAAGGCCTCCAGGCACAGCCTGGTGGTGGGATGGCTGCCGGTGCCGAAGGCACTGCCCGGATCCATGGCAATCAGCCGCCGCTCGGCATGCTCGGGCGGACAGGGCAGCCACGCAGGCAGGATCAGCAGCCCCTTGCCCACAGGATCGGCCTGCCAGTGCTGCTTCCAGCTGAGGCTCCAGTCTTCATCGGCCTGCTGACTCCACCGCAGCGGGGGCAGGGCCAAGCCGAAGGGCTCGGCCAGGGGCGCCAGAGCCAGAGCCAGCTGTTGCCGCTCCAACTCAGGCCAATCGATTGCCGGCAACCAGGCAATCAGCTGCCGCTGGCTGGGGGTTTCGGGACGGTGCTGAACCGCAACCCGAGCTATGCCCAGGTCAGCGAGCTTCCAGAGCAGGGATTCCTCCAGCTCCGGCAGGGAGGCCAGCTCGAGTCGCCACCAGCCCGGGGCAGCGGCCATCAAAGGGTTACCGGGTGGGCTTCCTGAATGCCGTTGATGGCGTGCACCGAGACCAGCAGGCTGGGGGGGATGGGGTCATCGAGGCTGAGCACCATCACGGCGTCACCACGCACGATGCGGCGGCCCACCTGCATAGAGGCGATGTTGACGTTGTGCTCGCCCAACAGGGAGCCCAACTGGCCGATGATCCCGGGCATGTCCCGGTGGCGAGTGAACAGCATGTGGCGGCTTGGAGCCACGTTCACCGGAAATTCATCGATGGTGGTGATGCGCAGCTCGCCTTCGGCGAACACCGCTCCGGTAACGCTGTGGCTGGCCTGGGAGTTGCGGCAGCTGAGCTGCAGCGAACCACCGGCGAAATCACGACTGGCGTCATCCTTGACTTCGAGCACGTGGATGCCGCGCTCCTTGGCCTCCAAGCTGGCGTTCACGTAATTGATGCTGTCGCCCAGGGCGGTGGAAAGCAGACCCTTGAGGGCCGCCACCACCAGCGGCTGGGCAGGGTGGGCGGCGAAGTCGCCCTGGAGTCTCACCTCGAGCTCACTGATCGGGCCACCAGCCAGCTGGCTCAGCAGCTGACCCAGGGTTTCGGCCAATTGCAGGTGGGGCTTGAGCTGCTCCATCACCTCGGCATTGAGGCCAGGAATATTCACGGCGCTGCGGGCAGGCAAGCCAAGCAGTACGTCGCGGATCTGCTCGGCCACATCGATCGCGACGTTTTCCTGGGCTTCTTCGGTGGAGGCACCCAAATGGGGCGTGAGGATTAGGCGCTCCTTCACCTGCCGCAAGGGCGAACCTGCCTCTAGGGGCTCTTTGGCGTACACATCAAGGGCAGCGCCGCCGATGGTGCCGTTCTCAACCGCCTCAGCGAGGGCCGCTTCGTCAATGATGCCGCCGCGGGCGCAGTTAACGATCCGCGCCGTCGATTTCATTGTCTTGAGCAGCTCCGCGTTCACCAGGTTCTCGGTGTCTGGGGTGCGGGGCAGGTGCAGGCTGACGAAGTCAGCTTCGGCAAACAGGGCGGGCAGGGGCAGCAGTCGGACCTGCATTTGCTGGGCCCGCTCGGCAGACACGTAGGGGTCGTAGGCCATCACGTCCATGCCCATCGCCTTGGCCACCCGGGCCACGTGGGAGCCGATCTTGCCGAGACCCACCACGCCCAGCTTTTTCTTGTAGAGCTCGTTGCCCACGTATTTCTTGCGATCCCAGCCGCCGGCCATGGTGCTGGCATGGGCATGGGGCACGTGGCGCGACAGGGCCAGCATCAGGGCTAAGGCCTGCTCAGCGGCGGCGATGGTGTTGCCCTCCGGCGAGTTCACCACAAGTACACCGCGCTTGGTGGCCGCCGGCACATCGACGTTGTCGACGCCGACGCCGGCTCGTCCAATGATCCGCAGCTTGTCGGCCGCTTCGATGATTTCGGCAGTCACCGTGGTGCCTGAGCGAATCATCAGGGCGTCGTAGTCGCCGATGATCGCCTTGAGCTCCTCGGGGGGCAGGCCAGTGCGTACATCAACCTGAGCCACCTGGGACAGGATGTCGATCCCCGCCTGGTCGATGGGATCCGAAACGAGAACCTTTGTCATGCCCGGCGGTGCGAAGCGGAGAGCCGGCCGTGCAGTGTAGTGAGCGGCGAGAATCGCCCCAACAACACTGAGCAAGGCGCAGCGTGGGCACAAGTGTGGTGGTAGTTCTGAACGACCGCAAAAGGTTGCATCAGCTTCGGGATCGACTGGCCGAGCTGCAGCCGCCGCTGCTGCAGTTGGAGGCCATCGGAGAGGGAGAGCAGGCCATGGCCGAGGTGGCCCGGCTAAACCCTGCGGTGGCAAGGCGGGCCCGCCAGCAGGGCATGGCGCGCTGGCTAATTCCCTTTGGCTTTTTGGCTGGCCTCACCTTCACCTACATCACCGATCTGGACACCTTCGCCTTTGCGGGTGCCTGGAGCCAGCACCTGATCGGCGCCCTGCTCGGCATGGGTTCGGGCTGGATGGGCAGCTTTGCAGCCGCCGCGAGCGTGCGCTCCGAAGAGGACGACCGCATCCGCAGCCTGCGCAACCGGGTGGAAGAAGGCAACTGGCTGCTGCTGGCCGAAACCGCTAACGGCATCGATATGCCTTGGACCTCCCTGCAGCAGGCCAAACCCCTGGCGGTGGTGCGACTGGGCGATGGCTAGGGACCTTGAAGCCGTGATCGCTGCCGCAGACCAGGCCCTGCGCACCTGGGAGCCGGTGTGGACTCCCTTTCTTGATGGGGCGTTGCTTGAGCAGGCCCAAGAGCACCTGGCAGGGCTGGCCGAGCTGGAGATGGCCAGCCGGGGGGGCTACCCAGGAGCTGAACGCCAGCGTCTGCTTTTGCAGCGCTACGACGCAGCCATTGATGCCGATGAAGTTGCCGCCGGCCTGATGGGCCTGGAGCTGGGCGGCAATTTCCTATTTGACCCGGCTGAGCGACAAGACTTCCGCGCGGGCCTGCTAGCCCTCGGCGCTGCGGAGGGAGAGCTGGGCGATCTCTGGCTGCGAGGCGACCGGGGTGCCCAGGCAATTCTCACGGCTGCTCAAGCTGCTGCCTTTGATGGCCGCACCGCTGTGGTGCGCACGGTGGAGGTGGCCCTGGAAGCCCGCCCCCTGCATGAGTTGCAACTTCCGGCGCCGCGCCTGCCCCGCCGCTTTCAAACCGTGGAAGCCTCCCTGCGCCTCGATGCGGTGGCCTCTGCCGGATTCGGGTTATCTCGCAACCGCATGGCCGAGCTGATCCGCCAAGGCAGGGTGAGACTCAACTGGCAGCCAGTCAGCAGTCCCAGCCGGCCGCTGACGGTGGGAGACCGGGTTCAGCTGGAGGGCCGGGGCGAACTGCAGCTTGAGACGGTCACAGCAACCAAGCGGGAGCGCTGGCGAATCGAGCTGGTGCGCTGCTGAGTGATTACCTGAATCAGGCCTACCTGTAACCTGGCAAAGCTTCTGGGGCGATTAGCTCAGAGGTAGAGCACTACCTTGACACGGTAGGAGTCACTGGTTCGAATCCAGTATCGCCCATTTTAAAAGTTCAGTATTAGCCCTAAGTTTCGAGATGGCAGATGCAACAAGGGAATTGACCGTTGTTGTTGGACTTGCTCGTTCAGGGATTGGTGCTGCTCGGCTGCTTAACCATCTCGGCCATGCGGTGCTGGTGATTGAGATCCAATCCAGCCCAGCACTTGAAACCAAAGCGAGCGAGTTGCGCCAGGCAGGCATTGATGTGCTGCTAGGCGTGCCCCTCCACGGCGACGCCTTTGCCGCCCTTGGCCCTACTCCAGCAGCCGTGGTGGTGAGTCCAGGCATCCGCTGGGACCATCCCACCCTGGTGGAGCTGCGCAACTCAGGAGTAAGCACCAAAGGCGAAATGGAGCTGGCTTTCCAAGCCAGTGGCGACGTGCCCTGGATCGGCATCACCGGCACCAATGGCAAAACCACCGTTACCCACCTGGTGAGCCACCTGCTTCAGCACGCTGGGCTCGATGCCCCCATGGGCGGCAACGTTGGCTTCTCTGGGGCCGAGCTGGTGCTGGAGCGACTGGAGCGCGGCGATCCCCAACCCAACTGGCTGGTGATGGAGCTCAGCAGCTATCAGATCGAATCGGCCCCTCAAGTGGCACCACGGGTAGGAATTTGGACCACCTTGACCCCCGACCATCTCGAGCGCCACGGCACCATTGAGGCCTACCGGGCCATCAAACGCAGCCTGTTGGAGCGTTCCACGTCGCCCATACTCAACGCCGATGACGCCGACCTACGCGCCCATGCCGCCGGCTTGCAGCGGGCCATCTGGGTCACCGCCGGCAGCCGGGAGGACCTCCCCCCCACGATCCAGCCCAGTCTCTGGATCGAAGCTGGCCAGGTATGGCAAGCCCCCCAGCCCGGCGAGACCGGCCCCGGCAAACTTTTAATGGCTGCGGATTGCCTAGCCATGCCCGGCGCCCACAACCGCCAAAACATGCTGCTGGCCGCTGCGGCCGGGCTCGAAGCCGGCTTGAGCGGCGCCCAGATGGAGCAAGCCTTCCGCTCCTTTACCGGCGTGCCCCACCGGCTTGAGCTCATCCGCGAGCAGGAAGGCATCAGCTTCTACAACGACAGCAAGGCCACCAACTACGACGCCGCCGAGGTGGCGCTGCATGCCCTGGACGGTCCGCTAGTAGTGCTAGCCGGTGGTGAATCGAAGCAGGGAAATCCCAATAGCTGGCTGGCAGCCTTGCAACAGAAAGCCGCAGCGGTGGTGCTCTACGGAGCTGCCCAGGCAGAGTTTGATCAACTACTTAGCCAGGCAGGCCTTAGTGGAGTTGTGCACTGCTGCGACAGTCTGGCTGAAGCCGTACCCCTGGCCGACCAATTAGCCCGCAGCCATCGCTGCCGAGCTGTGCTGCTTTCCCCTGCCTGCGCCAGCTTTGACCAATACAACGATTTTGAGGCCCGTGGTGATCATTTCCGCCAGCTGGTGATGTCGCTGTAAGGGCGTTCAGCTATTTAGCTCCTAACATTCGCGCACCAGGCGAACGCAACTGGCCATGGCCTATTGGTTGATGAAAAGTGAGCCCGATGTCTACGGGATTGATCATTTGCAGCGGGAGGGCAGCACCCTATGGGACGGCATTCGCAACTACCAGGCTCGCAACTTTATGCGGAGCATGCAAATTGGCGATCGGGCTTTTTTCTACCACTCCAATACCAAACCACCGGGCATCGTGGGCTTGATGGAGGTGGTTGAAACCCAGATTGTCGACCCCAGCCAATTTGATCCCAACTCCAAATATTTCGATCCCGCCGCAAGCCTGCAAAAGCCCCGCTGGGACTGTTGCCGGCTGCGCTACTTACGCCATTTCCAGCAGCTGCTCAGCCTGGATGCCTTACGGGAAAACTTCAGCCCCGAGCAGCTGGGGGTGGTGAAGCGGGGCAACCGTCTTTCGATCCTGCCGGTTGAGCCCAGCAGTGCCAAGCGACTGCTGGACCTGCTTGAGTCACCATGAGCCAACTGGCCCGGATCAGCCCCAAGCCCCCCCTAGCCATCCGCAGCGCCGTCGAGCGGGGCTGGGCTGCCTTCAGCCACTGCCCCTGGGTGCTGATGGGGTTCACCCTGCTGAGCGGCGGCGCCAATTTGGCTGCCCAGCTTCTTTATCGCTACGAAAGCAGCCTGGTGCTGTCGCTGCTGGGCAAGCCCGACCCCATCGCCATCACCCTGGCGGCGGCGGCCTGGATCATCTATGCCCTTACCGGGCTTTGGCTGGTGGTGGGGTTGATGCGGGGGGCCCAACTAGCTCTCAATCAGGGGCGACCCAGGCTGGGAGCACTGATCCGGGTCGATGGCAGAGCGATGTTGCGCTGCTTTGGAACCGTGGTGCTGATCCTGGTGGTGCTGGCACTGATAGTGCGCCTGGCCCAGGCGAGCTCCTGGCTGCTCACGATGATTCAACCTCTGTTAGCCCCCCTACCGCTGGTGGCGGGTTTGGCAGCCATTGTTTATTTGAGCGCCGATCAAATTCTGAGCCTGCCGCTAGCCCTAATCGGAGGGCTTACCCCCCTGGCAGCCTTTCGCAGCGGTCGGGCCGCCACCGATCCCCACTGGCTCCAAGCCCTAGGCCTAACCCTGGTGCTGCTGGCCATGGTGCTGGCCGGCTTCCTGGTGCTGCTCATCGGGCTGGTGGTGGCGTTGCCAGCGGCGGCCTGCACCCTCACGGCCGCCTACCAGCAACTCTTCGGCCAGGAGGACCGGGGCCAGCTCACTGCTGCCTGAAGCTCGCCTGGGCGGGAAAGAGATTTGCCAGGTAGCAGCGGGTGACTTCCCGGTCGCCAAGGCCGTTCTGCACCAGGAAACCAGCCAGGGCAGCTTGAAACAACCGGTATTGATCCCAATTGGGGTGCTGGTCGATAAAGCCACGCATCGAGGCCAGTAATGCCTCAGGCACCTCTGCGCGAAAGCTCACCGTTAAGCCTTCCCCCTCCACGGGAGCTTGAGCTCGGACGGGAGTCTGCAGATCCATGGGAAATAACGGCCTTGTGTGGCACCAGTTCTCCACATCGGGCCGGGCCCGTCAAATGGCCTGGCGAAGCTGCCCTGGCCAGCCTCCAAAGCTAAGAACCCAGCTCTGCCAGAGCATTTGCCATGGCCCCCTCGCCTTTGGGCCAAGCGGTGAGGCTGGAGCCAGCGCTGTCAAGGGGAAAGGCTCTGGCAGCGAGCTTCTCCCCAGGCCCTAGTGGGCAAGACCCATCTGAACAACTGACCTGGGGAAAAACTGAGCAAAACCAAGAGTGATCTGGGGGCTGGGCGGGAATACGGCAATGATCAGCAGTGCTGAACAGCTTCAACTGCCGCTGGGTCTCAGCTGCAACCGTGCTGGCTTGCCCACATGCCCCAGCTAGCCGCCAGCCCCCTGAGCCAGGGCCGCCACCAAAGCCGCGCTAGGCCCGGGTAGCCAGCTGCCCTCAACGGCACGGCAATCAGCCCCAGGCGTGAGCACAAACCGCAGTGACCAGGCGTTGCGGTCGCCTTCCAAGGCAATCCACAAAGGGCCGCGCTCTAGCTCAATGCTGATCGACTCTTCAGCCATCAACTGACTGGCCAGATCATGGTGCTCTTGCACCAACTGCACCAGAGCCTGACCCAGCCCACGGGCCTCCTCCGCTGTGAGCTCAGAGGCCCAGCCCTGGCCACCAATCAAAAAAGAAAAGGGGTGGCGGGCTGAATCCTCCAGCCACCTCCACCCCTCACCTTCTTGAACAAGCATCCGCCGAATCAGCCGGGCAGCAAATCGGGCTGGTCCTGCTCATCGCTCATTTCGATGATGGCCCGCTGCACGGGTTTGATCATTGAATCGTCAAGCAGGCCATCGAAATCATCGAAACGACGCTGCTTAGCCCGAAAAGCAATCTTCACCGTGGTGAGGTAACGGTTGCTGGTGTGGCGGATCAGGCTCTCGGCCCGCTGGGCCAGTTCCTTGTAGTTGACGTCAATACCGCTCTGCATGGGCAACCTTTCAATCACCTCAACCTAGGTCAACAGCGGCAACTCCCCGTTTAGAAGGGTGTAATGCGGGGCACGCTGGCGATTGATCTAGGCAGCAGCACCACGGTGGTGGCCTACCAGGGGCCAGACACCGCGGCCAAGCTGCTGGCCCTGCCGCCTTACAGCACCAGCGAGCCGGTTGCGGTGCCAACGCTGCTATGGCTCAGCGATCCAGCCATGCCACGGCCCCTGATCGGTCGCCAGGTATTGGAGGCGGGCCTGGCCCACAGCGATGGCCCCCAGTTGCATCGGGACTTCAAACGGCAAATAGGCGCGCTCCCCTGCCCGGCGCCCCAACCACCCCCAGCCTTGCCACTGCGGCCAGAACAGGCCGGAGCCTTGCTGCTGAGGCAACTCTGGGCCGCCCTGCCGCCAGGGCTTGCGCCCGAGCGGCTGGTGCTGACCGCTCCTATTGACAGCTACCCCCGCTACCGCCAATGGCTGCAGGAGGTATGCCGCGAGCTAGAGGTGCCGGAGCTGGCCCTGGTGGACGAGCCCACCGCCGCAGCCATCGGTGCGGGATTGCCTGCCGGCAGCACGGTGCTGGTGGTGGACCTGGGAGGCGGCACCATCGACCTCTCCCTGGTGGCCCTAGAGGGTGGCGAGGGTCGCCCGGCGCCCATGGCCCAGCTGCTGCGCTTCGCCGGCCGGGATCTGAGTTCAAGTCGCCAGGCCCTGCGCTGTGCCCGGGTGATCGGCAAGGCGGGGGTAGCCCTGGGAGGCCGGGATATAGATCGCTGGATCGCAGCCCACCTTTGTCCCGGAGCCCCCCTTAATGGGGCCCTGCTGGAGGCAGCTGAATCGCTCAAATGCCAGCTCAGCAGCGCCGAAGAGGCCCTGGTGTTCTGGAGTCCAGCGGGCCTGCCTCCCCAACCACTGCGGCTGAGTCGCAGCCGCTTAAACGCCTTGTTGGTGGAGCGGGGCTTGCTGGCCCAACTCGATGATCTGTTGGAGGTCGTGTTGGCGGGAGCCCGCCGCGATGGACTGGCCCCAAACCAGATCACCGCCCTGCTGCCGGTTGGTGGCAGCAGCCGCATGCCCCTGATCCGCCAATGGCTGCAGGAGCGCTGCGGCGGCATTCCCCTGCAGGAAAGCCGGCCGGTGGAAGCCGTAGCCCTGGGGGCCCTGGCCCTCACCCCGGGGGTGCGGGTGCGGGATGTATTGCGCCACGGAATTTGCCTGCGCTGCTGGGATCAGCGCTCCAGCCGCCATCACTGGCAACCGCTGTTTGTGGCGGGACAAACCTGGCCGAGTGAGCGGCCGCTGGAAATCGTGCTCGCCTGCAGCAGCCCCAACCAGCGAAGCCTGGAGCTGGTGCTGGGAGAACCAGACAACGAAAGACGCAGCGAGGTGGTGTTTGAGGCCGGGCTACCGGTGCTGCGTCCGCGACCAGCGGGGCAAGCCCGAGTGATGCCCTGGAGCGAGCAACCCCCAGACCTTGCCCTGGACGTGCCGGGACAGCCTGGCGAGGACTGTCTGCGGTTGTCATTTTCTGTCAACGACCAGGGCCAGCTGGTGCTGGAGGTCACGGACCTACGCAGTGGTCGCCTCAGCGCCCCCCAACTTCTTGGCCCGGTGCGCTGAGAGTTAGCGGCAAACTTAAGTGGACGCCGCAAGCGCTGCCCTCCGCTGACGGCATCTCGGCCGCAGCGTCCATAAAACTAAGTTTCATACTTCCGTATTTGCCTTGGCCCTACGCCGCCACAGGCTGCCCCGTTTCTGGCTGGGTCTCACCCTGGGTCTTGTGGCCTGCGGCATTGGGGCGACCTACTGGTGGGAGCAGCAGCTGCCGCAACGGTTGGAGCAGGCGGCAAGGAGCGGCGACTTAGAAGCCTGCCTGCGCTACAGCGAACAGCTCGAAGCCCTGCGCTGGCTGGGGGGGCAGGCCCCTGCCGAACAAGGCAGCTGCCGGCGCCGCAAAGCGGCCCAGCTCTGGCAGCAGGAGCGCTGGGGCGAGGCTCTGCAGTTGCAATTGCAACTGGTGAACTCCCTTGCCGGCAGCGAAGCCGACCGCCAGCGGCTGCTGGTGTGGCAGCAAAACCTGCAGCAGCGCGCCATGACCCGCTTCCAGGAGGGCGACCTACCCGCTGCCCTGAAGATCCTGGCTGTGATGGGCGATGACCACCGGGCCGACGGCGACAGCCTGGGCGACAAACTCAGTGAAAACTGGACTCGCAACCGGCTGCAGCTGGAGCGGGCCAAGGGCCTCACAGAGCAAAAGCGCTGGTGGGAGGCCCTCGAAGCCCTCACCCGCATTGACCATCCCTGGTGGAAGACCCAGAGCCGCGGCCTACAAGCCAAGGTGCAGAAGGGCATCGAAGGCTTGTCAGTGCAGGAGCGCGAACACGACGCCCATGGCCAGCTGCCCCACACCGTGCCCGCCGCCCAACTCGATGCCCATGTGCGCCAACGAATCTCCCAGGGTATGGACGAGTGGTCCGCGTTCCAGGAGGCCTGTCGGGCCTTAGGTGGACAGGTGGTTGAGGCCGGGCCGGAGACGGCCTGTCAGCGCCGATCCAGCAAGCGGTGATTGGCGCGTGACAAGATTGGCCCCGCGATGAAGCTCTGGAGCCATGCAGCCAGGTGATCAGGTTCAGGTCTCCCAAAGCGTGGTCGTCTACCACCACCCCCAGCACCGCGGGGTCGCCTTCGATCTCAAAGGCCAACAGGGTGAGGTGGTCACCGTTCTCAACGAGTGGAAGGGCCGGGTGATCAGCCCAACCTTGCCGGTGGTAGTTGCCTTCGGCAAATTTCGAGCCCATTTCCGCTCAGATGAGCTGGCTCCCGCCTGATCGCTTGCCTGACTCTCGCTAGAGCTCCGGCCGCAACAGGAACACCCCCTCCTCGCCATCGATCTCCTGTAGGCAGAGCTGGATTGATTCTTGGCGACTGGTGGGCACTAGCTTTCCACAGAAATCAGGCTGGATCGGCAGCTCCCGGTGACCGCGATCCACCATGGCCAGCAAGCTGACCCGCTTGGGCCGCCCCCAGGCTTGCAAGGCTTCAAGGGCCGCCCGCACAGTGCGCCCCGTAAAGATCACGTCATCCACCAACACAACCTGGCGCCCATCCAGAGCCACGGGCAAATCGGTGGGCTGGCCCAGGCGGGTGCCGACTCGCTCCAGGTCATCTCGATGAAAGGTGGGATCGACACTGCCTTGGTCGATCGGATGGCCGGCTAAGACTGCCAAGCGGGAGGCCAAAACCTCAGCCAACGCCACTCCACGGGTGGGTATGCCGAGAAGCACCAAGGAGCTGCTATCGGCCACGCCTTCCAACACCTGGGAGGCAAGCCGGTCAAGGGTGCGGCCCAAATCCAGGGATGAGAGCAGTTCAAGCCGATGCATTAGGGAATAAGGAGTCGGCTAGGGCTGGTTGGCTGTGTGACCAAAGGCTGACCCCGAGGGAAGCAGTTGGGATCGCAGCACATTTGCACTGTAAGTTGGTTTTGGAAGGCGTTGGTTCAACGTCGCTAGGCCAGACGGGTGACGACTATTCCCTCCCAGCAGCAATCCACCCTGGTGCCAGGCCCAGCATCGGCCTCTAGGGCTTCATCCTCTGTGGCCCCGGTAGTACTCGCCATTTTGGATGGCTGGGGTTACAGCCACGAAGCCGATCACAACGCCATACGTGCTGCCAGCACCCCGGTGATGGATGCCCTCTGGCACGCCTACCCCCACACCCTGATTGAGGCCAGCGGCGCCGCTGTCGGCCTGCCAGATCATCAGATGGGCAATTCTGAGGTGGGCCATCTCACAATCGGCTCCGGTCGAATCATTCGCCAGGAGCTGGTGCGGATCAGCCAAGCTGTCAAGGACGGCAGCCTGGCCGCCAACCCTGCGCTCAATTCCTTAGCCGACCGCCTACTTCTCAAGGGCGGCTGCCTGCACCTGATCGGCCTGTGCTCCGATGGGGGCGTGCACAGTCACATCACCCACCTAGGGGGTTTGTTGCAATGGGCCGCGAGCCGCGGTCTCAAGGATGTCTGCATCCACGTGATCACCGATGGCCGGGACACGGACCCGAGCAGTGCCCCCCGATTCGTCACCCAGGTTCAAGAGCAGATCAGTCGGGCCGGCGTGGGCCGAATCGCTACCCTCTGCGGCCGCTACTGGGCCATGGATCGCGATAACCGCTGGGACCGCACCGAAAAGGCCTATCGACTCTTAACCGAACCAAGCGAGATATCCGAGCTGAGCCCGGTCAACGCCATCCACGCCTCCTACGCCCAAGAGATCGGCGACGAATTCCTCGAACCGTTGCGATTGGCGGAGGGATTGATCAAGAGCGGAGACGCTCTGGTGTGTTTCAACTTCCGGCCCGACCGGGTGCGCCAGTTGATCCGCGCCCTGGTTTTGCCGGAATTTGACGACTTCTCCCGGCAGCGCCAAGCCCAACTGGATGTGGTCACCTTCACCCAATACGAAAGGGGCTTGCCCGTAGCGGTAGCTTTTCCGCCCGAATCTCTCGATGGCTTACTGGGCCAAGTGGTGTCGAACTCGGGGCTGCGCCAGTTCCGCACAGCTGAAACCGAAAAATATCCTCACGTTACCTATTTCATGAATGGGGGCATTGAGCAGGCCTTCCCTGGAGAAGATCGCCACCTAGTCCCCTCCCCCCGGGTGGCTACCTACGACCTATCCCCGGCAATGTCCGCCGGCGAGCTCACTGAAAGTTGTATTGCCGCAATCAAAAAGGGCATTTACTCGTTGGTAGTAATCAATTACGCCAATCCGGACATGGTGGGGCACACCGGCAAAATGAAAGCCACCACTGAAGCAATCACCACTGTCGACACCTGCGTAGGAAAGCTGATGGAGGCCACCAACCGCATGGGAGGCACGCTGCTGATCACCGCAGACCACGGCAATGCCGAAGTGATGGAGGGCCCAGATGGTCGCCCCTGGACGGCTCACACCACAAACCCCGTGCCCGTAATTTTGGTTGAGGGCGAGAAACGCAAGCTGCCCGGCCACGGCACCAATGTGTCGCTGCGTGACCATGGCGGCTTAGCCGACATCGCCCCGACCCTGCTGGAGATCTTGCACTTGCCCAAGCCCGCAACCATGAGCGGTGAATCACTGATCCTGGCAACTGGCACCGCAGCCGCATCCAGTCCCATCCCCCAGACCCTGGGCGTTTAACCTGCCCCTATCCAAAGAGGCCCATGTTCACTTCAGTTTTGTCATGGGTGTGGATTGGCAGTGGCGTTCTGCTGATCATCAGCGTGCTGCTACATAGCCCCAAGGGCGATGGCATGGGCGGGCTGGCCGCTAGCGGCGGTTCGATGTTCACCAGTGCCCGTAGCGCCGAAGCCACCCTCAACCGCATCAGCTGGACGTTGCTAGCAATTTTTCTTGGTCTGGCTGTTGTGCTCAGCGCCGGCTGGCTCGGTTAGGTCTGTGACGCCAATGCCGCGACGCAATCTGCTGGTAGCCCTGGGATCAAGCCTGGGCGCCTTCTTCACTGGCGTCTCCCGCGCCGAAGCAGCTTCCAAGGCCCAAGATCCCGCCTGGCAGCTCAGCGAAGCCAGCTGGAAGAAGCGTCTCAACCCTGCCGCCTATAACGTGCTGCGCCAGGAAGGCACCGAAAGGCCCTTCTCCAGCCCCTTGAATAGCGAAAAACGCCCAGGCACTTTTGTTTGTGCTGGCTGCGCCCTGCCCCTGTTTAGCTCCAAGGCCAAATACGAGAGCGGCACCGGCTGGCCCAGCTTCTGGCAACCGCTGCCCAAAGGGATCGCCACCAAGGTGGACTTCAAGTTGATCGTGCCCCGCACCGAATACCACTGCCGGCGCTGCGGCGGCCATCAGGGCCACGTGTTTGACGACGGCCCTAAGCCCAGTGGCAAGCGCTACTGCAATAACGGCGCAGCCCTCAATTTCATCTCCGGTTAACCGGTGTATTCGCTGTTTTAGGCCTCTTCGCCGTGAGCATTGATATCGAGGCCCTGCTGCTCCTGAATATCGTTAACACGCAGTGGCATCACCAGGCGAATCAGTAGAAGAATCACATACGTGCCTACTCCAACAAAAAGGATGGTGAATCCTGCGGCCTTGAGCTGAATCCAGAGCTGACCTGGCTGGCCCACTAGCAGTCCATCGGCGCCAGCGGGATTGAGGCTTTTCAACGTGAACACTCCAGTTAGCAGAGTGCCGAGCAACCCGGCCACGCCATGCACCGGCAGCACATCGAGGCTGTCATCTAGCCGCCAGCAGTTCTTGAGTTGCATGGCATAGCTGCAAACTAGTGCTGCCGCAAAGCCGATCAACACAGCCGCCAGAGGGCTCACATAGCCAGCCGCTGGGGTGATCGCCACTAGGCCGGCCACGGCGCCGGTAGCCACACCCACGGCAGTGGGCTTGCCGCGCTGCCATGTTTCCAGCAGCATCCAGCCCAGGGCAGCTGCAGCGGCAGCGGTATTGGTGGTGAGGCAGGCAAGGGAGGCCAAATTGCCTGCCACCAGGCCGCTACCACCATTGAAGCCAAACCAGCCGAACCAGAGCAGGCCCGCCCCAAACAGGATGAAGGGCACGTTGTGGGGTGGGGCGGCATAGCCCACGCCCCCACTGCGACGCCGGCCCACCACCAAGGCAGCAACGGCGGCGGCCACGCCCGAGGCCAGTTCCACCACCAGGCCACCGGCGAAGTCGATAGCACCGAGGCCGGAGCTGCCCAGGAACCCACCGGGGCCCCACACCATGTGGGCCAGGGGTAGATAGATGAAGGTGCTCCAGAGCAGCAGAAACACCATCCAGGCGCGGAAATGCATCCGCTCCACCACCGGCACCGGAAATCAGCGCCGGAGTGATTATCGCAAAAGTGACCTGGAACAGGGCAACGGCACCGTGACTGAGTTGCCCATCCCCATAGGGCGCCGACCAATTGCTGAGCCCCGCCCACTGCAACCCGCCGATGAAAGGAGCTAGGGGACCGCTGCCGGGAGAGAAGGCCAGGCTGTAGCCGAACAACACCCAGAGCACACTCACCAGGGCCATGGCGGTGAAGCTCATCACCATGGTGTTAAGCACGTTGCGGCTACGAACAAAGCCCGCATAAAAGAGTGCCAGAGCTGGCGTCATCATCAGCACCAGGGCAGCACTCACCAGCACAAAACCATTGTTGGCGCTGCGAAGGGCCAGATCGGTTGCAAACAGCAGCGGCACAGCTGAGCCAAAAGCAGGCGCCACCCTGAAGACCAACGGATCAGCAGCCAGTAGCAACCGCTACCAAAAGAGCCTTTAAAGGTGGCAACCGATACAGCCGGGATGGATGGGCCCGCTTGGCTGAACGGAAACGAACAAAAAAAGGGCAGAAGGAAAACCCTTCTGCCCTCGCTGACGATGAAGGAGTGGGGCCTAGAAGGCACCCATCTCGCTGTCAATAGTCGAAGTCGCCGCCGCCCATGCCGCCACCGGCGGGAGCTGCATCTTTCTTGTCTGGCATGTCGGCCACGATGCACTCGGTGGTCAGCACCATGCCGGCGATGGAGGCGGCATTTTGCAGACCGGAGCGGGTCACCTTGGCGGGGTCGACGATACCAGCAGCCAGCATGTCGACGTACTCGCCGGTGGCGGCGTTGTAGCCCTCGTTGAAGGGCTTGTTGCGCACGTTCTCAGCCACGACAGCGCCATTGACGCCAGCGTTTTGAGCGATGCGCATCAAGGGCGCGGTCAGCGCGGAGGCCACGATGTGGGCGCCGATCAGCTCCTCGCCAGAGAGGTTGGCCGCAGCCCACTCCTCGAGGGCGGGGGCCAGGTGGGCCAAGGTGGTGCCACCACCAGGAACGATTCCTTCTTCAACAGCCGCCTTGGTGGCGTTGATGGCGTCTTCCAGGCGCAGCTTCTTGTCCTTCATCTCGGTCTCGGTGGCGGCACCCACCTTGACCACGGCCACACCGCCGCTCAGCTTGGCAAGACGCTCCTGCAGCTTCTCCTTGTCATAGGAGGAGTCGGTTTCGTCCATCTGCTTGCGGATCTGCTCGCAGCGGGCCTTCACAGCCACATCGTTGCCTTCGGCCACGATGGTGGTGGTGTCCTTGTTGATGGTGATGCGGCGGGCGGTGCCCAGCATCTCCAACTTGGCGTTCTCAAGCTTGAGACCGGCGTCCTCGGTAATCAGCTGACCGTTGGTGAGAACGGCGATGTCCTCGAGCATGGCCTTGCGGCGATCACCGAAACCAGGAGCCTTGACTGCCGCCACGTTGAGCACACCGCGCAGGCGGTTGACCACGAGGGTGGCGAGGGCTTCCTTCTCGATGTCCTCGGCAATGATCAGCAGGGGCTTGCCGGTACGGGCGATCTGCTCAAGCACGGGCACCAGGTCCTGCACCAGGCCGATCTTCTTGTCTGTGAGCAGGATGTAGGGCTCTTCGAGCACCGCTTCCATGCGCTCGGTGTCGGTGGCGAAGTAGGGCGAGATGTAGCCCTTATCGAAGCGCATGCCTTCGGTGACCTCTAGCTCGGTAACCATTGATTTCCCTTCTTCCAGGGAAATCACGCCTTCCTTGCCAACCTTGTCCATCGCATCGGCGATCATGCGCCCCACCTCTTCGTCGTTGCCGGCGGAGATGGTGCCTACTTGGGCGATGGCGCTGGAGTCGGAGATGGGCTTGGCGTGCTCCTTGATCTTGCCTACGAGGAAATCGGAAGCCTTATCGATGCCCTTTTTGAGGGTGATCGCATTGGCGCCCGCAGCCACGTTGCGCAGGCCTGCCTTGACCATGGCGTGGGCCAAAACCGTGGCGGTGGTGGTGCCGTCACCAGCTGCGTCGTTGGTCTTGGAGGCGGCCTGACGGATCAGGGCCACACCGGTGTTCTCGATGTGATCCTCGAGCTCGATCTCCTTGGCGATCGTGACGCCGTCGTTGATGATCTGGGGAGCACCAAACTTTTTCTCAAGCACCACGTTGCGGCCCTTGGGTCCAAGGGTGACAGCAACGGCCTCAGCCAGAATGTCGATACCTCTTTCGAGAGCTCTGCGAGCGTTCTCGTTGTAAATAATGCGCTTAGCCATGGAAGGCGATGTCCTTATGGGGTTAGGTCGGATTCAGTAATCGGCCAGTCGTCAGTTGACGATGGCGAGGATGTCCTTCTCGGATAGCAGCACAAACTCGTCGCTGCCGAGCTTGATGTCGGTACCGGCGTACTTGCTGTAGAGCACCTTGTCGCCAACGCTGACCTCAGGAGCCTGGCGGCTGCCGTCGTCGTTGCGCTTGCCGGGGCCGATCTGCACCACCTCGCCCACCTGGGGCTTTTCCTTGGCAGTGTCAGGCAGAAGGATGCCGCCGGCGGTCTTCTCCTCCGATTCGGCAACCTTGATAAAAATGCGATCTCCGAGGGGCTTAACCGTGGAGACGCTGAGAGAAACAGCAGCCATGGATGGATTGCGGGAGCAATGACATGACGCCTGAGACGCCACAGAACAGTGAACTTGAGTGGGCCTGAGGGGCGATTTAGCACTCGAGCTCAACGAGTGCCAACTTATGCCCAATCAAGTTCCGGTGCCCAGGCCCAGAGCGTGCGGGTGACCGAACCACCAGGGCGAACAGATGCTGAACAGGGTCCACCGCCTGTCGCGGTGGTAAGGTTGCGCCGCTTCAGGCGGGCTGATTCCCCCTGCGCTTCCCCAAGATTTCCTTACCTATGGCAGCTGCTACCGCCACCGGCACCAAAGGCACCGTCCGGCAGGTGATTGGCCCGGTTTTAGACGTTGAATTCCCGGCCGGCAAGCTGCCCAAGATTTACAACGCGCTTCGGATTGAGGCCAAAAATTCGGCCGGTCAGCTAGTCGCTCTTACCGCTGAAGTCCAACAGTTGCTGGGCGATCACCGAGTCCGTGCTGTTGCCATGAGCACCACCGACGGCTTGGTCCGTGGCATGGAAGCTATTGATACCGGCTCCCCAATTTGCGTACCCGTGGGCGAGGCCACCCTCGGTCGCATCTTCAACGTGCTCGGCGAGCCGGTGGATGAGAAGGGTCCAGTAACCACCACCTTGACCGCTTCGATCCACCGCGCCGCCCCCCTCCTCACTGAGCTGGAGACCAAGCCCAAGGTTTTTGAGACCGGCATCAAGGTGATCGACCTGCTGGCTCCTTACCGCCAAGGAGGCAAGGTTGGCCTGTTCGGCGGCGCCGGCGTAGGCAAGACCGTGCTGATCCAAGAGCTAATCAACAACATCGCCAAGGAGCACGGCGGCGTTTCCGTGTTCGCTGGCGTTGGCGAGCGCACCCGGGAAGGTAACGACCTTTACGAGGAATTCAAGGAATCGGGTGTGATCAACCCCGACGACCTTTCTAAATCGAAGGTGGCTCTCTGCTATGGCCAGATGAACGAGCCCCCTGGTGCCCGCATGCGCGTGGGTCTCTCAGCACTCACCATGGCTGAGCACTTCCGCGATACGAACAAGCAAGACGTCTTGCTGTTCGTCGACAACATCTTCCGTTTCGTGCAGGCCGGCTCAGAAGTATCGGCCCTGCTCGGCCGCATGCCTTCAGCTGTGGGCTACCAGCCCACCCTCGGCACCGACGTGGGCATGTTGCAAGAGCGCATCACCTCCACCCTGGAAGGCTCGATTACTTCGATCCAGGCCGTCTACGTACCTGCAGACGACCTCACCGACCCGGCACCTGCCACCACCTTTGCCCACCTGGACGCCACCACCGTGCTGAGCCGGGGCCTGGCTTCCAAAGGCATCTACCCGGCCGTGGATCCTCTGGATTCCACCAGCACCATGCTTCAGCCAGCCGTGGTGGGTGATGAGCACTACCGCACCGCCCGCTCTGTGCAGAGCACCCTGCAGCGCTACAAAGAGCTCCAAGACATCATTGCGATTCTTGGTCTCGACGAACTCTCCGAGGACGACCGCCGCACGGTTGACCGGGCCCGCAAGATCGAGAAGTTTCTCTCCCAGCCCTTCTTTGTGGCCGAGATCTTCACCGGTCAAAAGGGTGAGTACGTCAAGCTGGACGACACGATCAAGGGCTTCAACATGATTCTGGCCGGCGAGCTAGACGACCTACCTGAAGCTGCCTTCTACCTGGTGGGCAACATCGACCAGGTGAGGGCCAAGGCCGCCAAGATTCTTGCCGACGCCAAGGGTTGATTCCTTCTTTTCCCTGAGGACCCCTACCCATGAGTCTCACCCTCCGCGTTCTGGCCCCTGATCAGAGCGTTTTTGATGGAACCGCCGAAGAGGTAATCCTGCCAAGCACCACTGGGCAAGTAGGAATACTGCCTGGCCACGTCACCATGCTGGCAGCCCTGGATACAGGCGTAATGCGTCTCCGCTCCGGCGGCGCTTGGTCAACGATCGCCCTGATGGGTGGTTTCGCCGAAGTGGAGGCCGACGAGGTCACCGTTTTGGTGAATGCCGCTGAGCTGGGCAGCTCAATTAATGCTGCATCCGCAGAGGCTGCCTTTGAGGCTGCCCAATCGGCAGCAGCTGCATTTGAGGGCAAGCCAGCTAGCCCAGACAAGCTCAAAGCCCAGCAAGCACTGGCTGCTTCTCGCGCCCGCTTTCAAGCTAGCAAAGCGGTTTAATTTTCAAAGAATCTAGATTTTCAAGGAATCTAGATTTTCAAGGAATTTCATTCCGGACTTCAACCCGTGCCTAGGGTTGTATTCCGGATTTTTTATGACTATACCGTTACTCAGCAAAACGATGCATAAAAAAAGATGAATAAAAAAGCACTCCTTGCGGAGCGCTTGTAGATATAATTTTTATCTGGGCAAAAAACTAAGCTTCAGAATTCAGCGACGATCAGGCCGTACCGCAGAAAGTGACATCAGGAAACTTGAGTTTGGCGTCGTCCAGGCTCTTGCCTTTTCCTTCTTCCTGCCAGTAGTTGATTACCTCGGTAGCCTTGTTGAGCACCTCAACGCGCTCGTTATCGGTGATCCAGCTCTTGCCTTCGAGCTCGGTCTTGAGGGTTTCCCAGGCATCTTCCCGGGGCCAGAAGAAGTAAGAAGTAAGAGGGCTCGGACCACCGCCAACAATCTGATCCACCGCTAGGGCAACGTTGTCAGGCAGCCACAGGATCTTGAGCAGGAAACGACCTTCGTCAGCCTTGGGGGTATAGCCAGAGGGAACGCCATCCTCATCAATGATGGCGGTCGCCAGAGCCGCACTGCCGCCACGCATCACCGGACGCCCCTGGGTGGTGGTGTCTTCGGCAGCCGCGGCCACTTCGGCCATGTCGGTTACTGCTGCGTCAGGAGCGCTCTCAATGGCTGTCATGGGGTCAGTGCTCAAGGCAACAGAGCAAAGAACTAACCTACCAGCCGCCTGGCCGCCCTCGGCCCCCGCCTGCGGCTATGGCCCTGCGCCTGTTCCTCGATTCGGCAGATCCCAAAGCCTGGCAGCAGTGGCTGACCAGCGGCCTATTTCACGGCGTAACCACCAACCCCACCCTGCTGCGCCGGGCCGCCCAGCCCTGCACCCTCGACAGCCTGGCAGCCCTCAGCCGCACGGCCCTGGCCCATGGCATCGCCGAACTCCACCTGCAGGCATGGGGCGCCACCACGGCAGACATGCTGCGCTGCGGCCAGGAACTAGCGGCCCTGGCCCCCGGCCGCATCGCCGTGAAGCTGCCGGTGACCAAGCAGGGAGCAGCGGTTGCCCGGGAGCTGGTTGGCGCCGGCGTTGCCGTCACCTTCACCGCCTGCTACGAGCCCCACCAGGTGCTGATCGCCGCGGCCCTGGGAGTCGCATACATCGCCCCCTACCTGGGCCGCATCCAGGATCAGGGGCGCAATGGGCTAGCCGAAGTGGTCACCATGCAGCGATGCCTTGCGGGGCTCGGCTCCAGCGTGCGGCTGCTGGTGGCCAGCTTGCGCCAGCCCAGCGAACTCAGCCACCTGGCCGCTGAAGGGCTGAACACCTTCACGATCAGCCCGGCACTGGCAGCTGAACTATTCGGCAGTGAGGCCACCGCTGCAGCCAGCGTCCAGTTTGAAAGCGATGCCTGTTCCTGAAAGCCAATCTTGATGCCCATGTTCGCCTCTCCGCCCCGGGCCGTCGTGCTGTTCGACATCGATGGCGTAATCCGCGATGTAAGCGCCAGCTACCGCCGGGCAATCGTCGAAACGGTGCACCACTTCCATGGCCAGCGTCCCGAGCCCGCCGCCATCGACGGCCTTAAAAGCGAAGGAAGCTGGAACAACGATTGGCAGGCCTCGATGGAGCTGCTGCGCCGCACCGGCCATACCCCGCTACCGGCGTTTGAGGAGCTGGTGGCGGTGTTCGAAGGCTTCTATTTCGGCGGCGATCCCGCCGGCGATCCGGGCCATTGGCGGGGCTTCATCCGCGACGAGCCCCTACTGGTGCCGCAAGCCTTTTTTGCCGCTCTGGAGGCTGCAGGGCTGGCCTACGGCTTCGTGAGTGGCGCTGAGCCCCCCTCCTGCCGTTACGTGCTGCAAACCCGCCTGGGGCTCGCCAATCCGCCCTTGATCGCCATGGGCGATGCGCCAGATAAGCCCGATCCCACCGGCCTGCTGCTGCTAGCCAGCCGGTTGGCCGGCGAGAGCCTGGGGGCTGGCGCAGCGCCGGTGATTTACCTGGGCGACACGGTGGCCGATGTGCTCACCGTGCAGCGCGCCCGCGCCCAGTGCCCTGCCCAGTGCCCAGCTCAGCGCTTCTTGAGCTTTGCGGTAGCGCCACCCCATCTGCACAGGCAGCCCGAAGCGCGAGCCGCCTACGAAGCCAGGCTGCTGGAGGCCGGCGCCGATGTGGTGATTCCAAGCACGGCCAACCTGCTGGAATCGCTCCTGCCGCAGCTGGGCTGATGCCCTGCCCTAAACCTCAGCGCTCCAGCGCCGCCGGAGACTTCAGGGCGGCGGTGGTGAGATTTTCATGGCCATGGGCCGTTACCGCCACATCGTCTTCGATGCGAATGCCGATGCCCTTCCAGCGAGCTTCGATCTCCGGCTGGCCCTCTGGCACCGGCAGCCGATCGCTCACGTAGAGGCCCGGCTCCACGGTGAGCACCATGCCCGGCTCCAGCTCCACGTGGTGCTCACCGAGGCGATAGGCCCCCACATCGTGTACATCAAGGCCAAGCCAGTGGCCGGTGCGGTGCATGTAGAGGTGGCGGTAGGCCCCCTGCTCGATCACCCCGTCAAGGGATCCCGCCAGCAGCCCTAGGTCCAGCAGGCCCGCCACCAGCACCCGCAGGGCGGTCTCGTGCACCCCTTCAGCGCTAAAGCCCGGGGCCACCGAATCCACCGCCGCCTCCTGGGCCGCCAGCACCAGCTCGTAGAGGGCGCGCTGCTCGCCACTGAAGCGTCCGTTGATCGGAAAGCTGCGGGTGATGTCGCCGTTGTAGTAGTCGGCTAAGGAGCAACCGGCATCGATCAACAGGAGATCGCCGTCGTTCAGCGGGGCGTTGTTGGCGATGTAGTGCAACACGCAGGCGTTATCGCCGCCGGCAACGATCGTGCCGTAGGCCGGGCCACGGGCACCCTGCTCCAGGAAGTGCTGCTCAATCACGGCCTGCACCTGCCGCTCATTGAGGCCAGGCCGCACCACCTGACGAGCCAGCTCATGGGCCTCGGCCGAGATCCGCGCCGCCTCGCGCATGCGCTCCAGCTCCTCGGGGCCCTTGCGCAGCCGCAGCTCGTGCAGGAGCGGACAGGGGGCCACCAGGCCCAGTGCGGCCCGGCCGCTGCGGGGGGCTCGGTCGAGCTGAGCGGCCCAAGCCGCCAGCACCAGCGGCTCCACCTTCGGGTGCTTGCCAACGCGAAAGGCGATGCCCTCAGCGCCCCTGAGGTAGTCGGGCAGGCGCTGCTCTAGCTCGCTGCGCGGGTGGGCCAGGTCAGCGCCAAACTCGGCCACGGCGCCTTCAGTACCCCAACGGAAACCGTTCCAAACCTCGGCGCTGGCCTCGCGGGGCTGCACAAACAGCACGTAGCGCTCACCCTCGGGCCGGTGAGGCAAAAACAGGGCCACCGCCTCGGGTTCATCAAAACCAGTGAGGTACCAGAAGTCGCTGTTTTGGCGGAAGGGCCACTCGCAGTCGGCGTGATGGGTCACCAGGGTTGCCGCCGGAATCACGGCAGCAGCTTCCCCGAGCTGTGCGAAGAAACGCTGACGCCGCTGGGCGAAGGTCGACGGATCGATCATGAAAAAGCGGCCGGCGGGCCCTGCAGAAGACCAGTTTGGAGCAGGCAGCGGGACAGACGCTGGCGGAGCCGATTTAATAGGTAGATGGCGAGCGGCGAAATGGCGGAATGAACGACCTGCTCATCCTGGCGCTGCTGGTGGTGCTGGTGATCGCAGGTTCGGCCCTGTGCTCTGGAGTTGAGGCAGCTCTGCTCACCGTGAACCCGGTGCGGGTGCACGAACTTGCCGCCCGCAGCAAGCCCGTGCGCGGAGCGCGGCGCCTGGAGCAGCTGCGCCAGCGCTTGGGCCGCACCCTGTCGGTGCTGGTGATCGCCAATAACGGCTTCAATATTTTTGGCAGCTTGATGCTGGGCGGCTACGCCGCCATCGTCTTCAAACGCCAGGGCATCGAGGGGGTCGCCCTGCCCCTGTTTTCCGTAGGGCTCACCGTGCTGGTGATCCTGCTGGGGGAAATCCTGCCCAAGGCCCTCGGCAGCCGCCTGGCCCTGCCGGTGGCCCTGGCCAGCGCCCCTGCCCTGTCGATCGTGGCCGGCCTGATGTTGCCCCTAGTGCTGCTGCTGGAGCGGCTGCTGCCGGCGATCACCGCCGAAAACGAGATCAGCACCGACGAAGAGGAGATTCGTCTGCTGGCTCGGCTGGGCTCCCAGAAGGGCCAAATCGAGGCCGATGAGGCGGCCATGATCGCCAAGGTGTTCCAGCTAAACGATCTCACCGCCCGCGATCTGATGACACCACGGGTGGCGGCTCCCACCCTCGATGGGGCGACCAGCCTGGAGAAGTTGCGAGAAGACCTACTGGCGAACAACGCCGAATGGTGGGTGGTGCTCGGCGAAGAGGTGGATGAGGTGCTCGGCGTGGCCGGCCGGGAGCGCCTTTTGGCAGCCCTGCTCCAAGGCGAAGGCAATCGCACTGCCGCCTCCTTAAGCGAGCCGGTCGATTACGTGCCGGAAATGATCCGGGCCGACCGGTTGCTCACGGGCTTCCGCCGCAACAGCAGCGGCGTTCGCGTCGTTGTGGACGAATTCGGCGGCTTCGTGGGCGTGATTGGCGCTGAAGCGGTGCTGGCGGTGCTGGCCGGCTGGTGGCGCCGTCCCCAACCTGCGGGCGAAGGGATGCGGCCATGAGGCCCGAACCGTGCGCCGAACCGTGCCCCCATCAGGCGCCCGCCATCCCGGAGCGCTGCCAATCCCTGCTCGACCAGTGGCGCCGCCAGCTCCAGCTCAGTGGCCGCGAGCAAAGCCAGCTGGCCGGCCAGCTTCTGTCCCTGGATCGCCAGCTAGGTCGCCTGCAGCAGCGCAGTCTGCGGGTGGCCGTGTTTGGCCGAGTGGGGGTGGGCAAGTCGAGCCTGCTTAACGCCTTGCTGGGAGAAGCGGCTTTTGCCACCGACGTGGCCCACGGCTGTACGCGCCACCAGCAGGCCCAGGCCTGGGCGCAACCGATGGCGGGGCTAAGCCGGGTGGAGCTGGTGGACACCCCTGGCATCGATGAGATCGCCGCCGCCGCCAGGGCGCGACTGGCGGCCCGAGTAGCCCTCGGCTCAGACCTGGTGCTGCTGGTGCTCGACGGCGACCTCACCAGCGTCGAGCACGACGCCCTGGCGCCGCTGCTGGCCAGCGGCAAGCCGGTATTGCTGGTGCTCAACCGCTGCGACTGCTGGAGCGAGGCCGAGCAGGCCGAGCTGATCGCCAGCATCAAGCGGCGGCTGCCGGCAGCGGCCCGGCACCTGGAGCTGATCCCGGTGGCCGCCGCGCCACGCCAACCCCAGCTGCTGGCCGATGGCCGGGTGCGCAGCATTGTTCAAGCTCCGCAGGTGGAGCCGCTGAGGCGGTCGCTGCTGCAGCTGCTGGAGCAACACGGCTGCCTGTTGCTTGCCCTTAATGCCCTGGGCAGCGCGGAGCGCTTTCACCAGTCCCTGCAACGCTGGCGCCTGGGGGCCAGCCGCCAGGCCGCCCAAAGCCTGATCGGCCGATTCGCCGCCCTCAAGGCCACCGGCGTGGCCGCCAACCCCCTGGTGCTGCTGGATCTGGCCGGCGGCCTGGCCTGCGACACCGCCCTGGTGCTGCAGCTCTGCCAGCTCTACGGCCTGCCGATGCACGGCGCCGGCGCCCGCGAGCTGCTGCGGCGGCTCTCCGGCCACAACGCCCTGCTGGGCGGCGCCCAGATCGGCATCCAGCTAGCCCTAGGAGCCCTACGCCAACTGCTGCTGCTGGCGGCGCCGCTCACTGGCGGCCTCAGCCTCGCTCCAGCCGCGCCGGTAGCCCTGGCCCAGGCGGCCCTGGCCGTGCACACCACCCGGCTCACCGGCCGGCTCGCCGCCGCCGAACTACTGCGGAGCTCCCAGCGGGGCGGCCAACCCGGCGCCCTGCTGCGGCGCCTGGCTATCAACGATCCCCAGGTGCGCCTGTGGCTGGGCGAACGCAGCGAGCCGGCCCCCAACCTCCAGGCCCTGCTGCCATGAGCAACGGGGTCGTCAAAGCCGCAGAGGGGCCGGTCGCCCTGTTTGGCACCAGCGCCGACCCGCCGACCCGCGGCCACCAGGCCCTGCTGGAGGGCCTGGTGCAGCTCTATCCCCAGGTCGCCACCTGGGCAAGCGACAACCCCCAAAAACTCCACGGCGCCCCCCTGGAGCAACGGTCCACCCTGCTGGGCGAGCTGGTGGCAGCCATCGGCGATCCGAGGCTGAGCCACCGGCAGGAGCTCAGCAGCCCCTGGGCAATCACCACCCTGGAGCAGGCAGCGGCCCAGTGGCCTGGTAGCGAGCTGGTGTTTGTGGTGGGCAGTGATCTGGCTGCCCAGATCCCCAGCTGGAAACAGGCCGAAGCCGTGCTGAAGGCCTGCGTGCTGGCAATCGCCCCCCGGGCCGGCTGGCCCCTGCAGCTCAAACAACTTGAACAGCTCACCCAGCTGGGGGGCCGGGTGGTGATCCTGCCCCTGCAGGTTCCCGCCACCGCCAGCTCGGCGCTGCGCCAAACCCCCGACCCCGCCCAGCTACCTGCGGCCCTGTTGCCGCTACTGCTCAAGCACAATCTCTACGGATTGGGCGAACCGAACCTCAGCCAGCCCCTCAAACGCCCCTAATGCGCCTCGCCCTGGCCCAACTAAATCCGCTAGTTGGCGACCTAGGGGGCAACGGTGAGCTGATTCTGGCGGCCAGCCGTCAGGCCGCTGCCCAGGGGGCTGATCTGGTGCTCACCCCCGAGCTGTCCCTTTGGGGCTACCCACCGCGCGACCTGCTGCTGCGCCCCAGCCTGATCGCGAAGCAAGGCGCCGTGCTCGACCAGCTGGCTGCTTACCTGGCCCAAGAGCTGCCCCAGCTGGCCGTGCTGGTGGGCATGGCCGAACCATCAGGCGCCGCGCCGTTGCCCAACCTTTTCAACGCTGTGGCCTTAGTGGAGGCCGGCAGCTGGCGCGTGGTGGCCCGTAAGCGGCTGCTACCCACCTACGACGTCTTCGACGAGCAGCGCTACTTCTGCGCCGCCACGGGGCCGAGTGTGCTGGAGCTTGAGCGGGGCGGCCGAACCTGGCGCCTGGGGCTAACGATCTGCGAAGACCTCTGGGTTGAGGAGGAGCTGCAGGGCCACCGCCTGGCTGGTACCGATCCCGTCGCCGAGCTGCTCTCAAGCCGCATCGACCTGCTGCTCAACCTCTCGGCATCACCGTTTGGCCAGGCCAAAGTGGCCCTGCGTCAGAGCCTGGCCCGCCGCGCCGCCAGCCGGCTCGCTTGCCCGGTGGTCTACGTCAATCAGGTGGGCGGCAACGACGAGCTGGTGTTCGACGGTGCCAGCTTCGTGGTGGATGCCGGCAGCGGAGTGGTGAGCCAGCTGGCCAGTTGCAAGGAGCAGGTGAGCTGCTGGGAAGTCAACGGCGCGGGGCCAGCAGCATCTTTGCCAGTGGCATCTTTGCCTACTGAAAACGAGCAGTTGTTTCGGGTCCTAGTGCTGGGCGTGGCCGACTACGCCCGCAAATGCGGCTTCAGCAGCGCCCTGCTCGGCCTAAGTGGTGGCATCGATTCAGCCCTGGTGGCCGTGATCGCCGCCGCTGCCCTGGGGGGTGAGCGGGTGCAGGCACTGATGATGCCCTCCCCCTGGAGCTCGGATGGCTCCCTACGCGATGCCCAGGCCCTAGCTGGGCGCCTGGGCCTGGGCTGCCGCACCGCTGAGATCGCGGCGCTGATGGCCAGCTTCGACACCGCCCTGACACCGGTGCTGGCGGGCCCACCCAGCGGTCTGAGCGCCGAAAACCTGCAGTCGCGCATCCGCGGCACCCTGCTGATGGCTGTGGCAAACCAGCAGGGCCAGCTGCTGCTCTCCACCGGCAACAAAAGCGAGCTGGCCGTCGGTTATTGCACCCTCTACGGCGACATGAACGGCGGCCTGGCCGTGATTGGTGACCTCTACAAAACCAGCGTGTTCGAGCTCTGCGCCTGGCTCGATTCGACCGCCGCCTGCCCCTGCCGGCGTGAGCTGGGGCTGCCAGGCGAAGGCGAGCTGGTGGGGCGGGCGATCCGCGATAAACCCCCCAGCGCCGAGCTGCGCCCCGACCAGCTCGATAGCGATTCCCTGCCCGACTACGCCGTGCTCGACCCGATCTTGAAGGCCTACATCGAGGAGTTGGCCAGTCCGGAGCAGCTGATCGCCAGCGGCACCCCAGCGGAGCTGGCCGAACGGGTGATGCAGCTGCTGCGCCGGGCCGAGTTCAAGCGGCGCCAGGCACCGCCCCTGCTCAAGATCGGCGACCGGGCCTTCGGCAGCGGCTGGCGCATGCCGATCGCCAGCCGCTGAGTCATGCATGGCGCCAATCGCCAGCCGCAGCCAACCTGGAACCACAAACAGCAGCACATCCATGGCACCCCCCAGCTCCAGCGGCGCCAACCTGACGGCCCCGATGGCAAGCATCGGCGTGCCCGCAGAGATCAAGCGCGATGAACAGCGTGTGGCCCTCACCCCTGACGGGGTGGCCGATCTGGTGAACCAGGGCATGGAGGTGCGCATCCAGGCGGGAGCAGGTTTAGGGGCTGGCTTCAGCGATGCCGCCTTCGCCGCCGCCGGGGCCCGGCTGGTGAGCGCCGCAGAAGCCTGGGGCGCCCATTTGGTGGTGAAGGTCAAGGAGCCCCAGCCCGAGGAGTTCGGCTTTCTGCGCTCCGATCTGGTGCTGTTCACCTACCTGCACCTGGCCGCCTACCCGGAGGTGGGCCGGGCCCTGCTGGAAGCGGGCACCACTGCCGTGGCCTACGAAACCGTGCAGCTCGAAGACGGCAGCCTGCCCCTGCTGGCGCCGATGAGCGAAATCGCCGGTCGGCTGGCCGCCCAGGTGGGGGCCCATCTGCTGGAGCGCCCCCACGGCGGTCGCGGCATCCTGATGGGGGGATGCACCGGGGTGCGGCCGGCGCGGGTGGTGGTGCTGGGTGCAGGCAGTGTGGGCTGGAATGCGGCCCGAATCGCCGCCGCCATGGATGCGGAGGTATTCCTGCTGGATCGCTCGCCCGAGCGGCTGCGCAGCCTCGAGGCCCACCGCCGCGGCCGGCTGGTGAGCCTGGTGAGCAGCAGCAGCCTGATCGAGCGCCTAGTGCCTAGTGCCGATCTACTGATTGGTGCCGTGCTCACCGCCGGTGGCCGGGCCCCCACCCTGGTGGCGGAGGCGCTGGTGCAGCAAATGCAACCCGGCTCCGTGGTGGTGGATGTGGCGATCGACCAGGGGGGCTGCATTGCCACCAGCCGCGAGACCACGCACACCGATCCGGTGCACACGCTCCACGGCGTGCAGCACTATGCCGTCGGCAACATGCCAGGGGCCGTGCCCTTCACCTCCACCGAAGCGCTGGTGAGTGTCACCCTCCCTTACATCCTCGTAATGGCGGGGCGGGGCCTGGTTGAAGCCGTCACCGACCGCCCCGGACTACTCTCCGGTCTCAACACGGTGCATGGGGCGGTGTGTCATCCCGGCGTTGCCCGGGCCCTGGATGTGACTCCCCGGCACCCGATGGCCTGTCTGCGCTGATCTTGTTCAACCGCTGCAAAGGGCGCACCAGAGCAGAGGGGCTGATTCCCTCGCGCAGGGCGACCAGCAACCCAGCCGCCGCCGCATAGCTCTCCGCAGGGAGCACCTCCAAGCCCAGGGCCGCCGCCGACACGTTGAGTACGCAGGGGTTGTGCACTGCGATCACTGGAATGCCGCGCTCAGCACAGGCCAGCACAGCCGCCCCCCCCAGGGCTCCTGCCGGGGCCACAACAGCCCCCACGTCTTCGATGCGGAGCAGATCAGCCCCGGCTGCGGGCAAGGCTCCTGAGCCGGGTACCCCTGGCGCCAGCGGCACCAGATCGGGCGCCCGGCTCAGTCCCACTAGCACGCAGGCCAAAAAGGTGTAGCCCAATTCCTCCCCCGCCGCCCGGGGGTCGAGACCAGGATCGAGCGGCAGGGGACTGAGGGCCGGCGCATGGGCGCATGGCAAGCCCAGCTCGCGGCTGAGAAGATGGCTGATCACCGCCTCGGCACCGGCCAGAGCATCCACACCAGACCCCTGGCGGTAGGCAGCTAGTGCCTCGCTGGAGTTGTCCTCGGGGAAGCGAGTTACCACCGCAATAGCCGTAGCCCCGGCAGCCTTGAGCATGTGGCCAGCCCGCAGCAGCAGCTCGGGGCGGCCTAGTTGCCCCCAGCTGGCGCCACTGCCCCCCAGACACAGGCTCACCTCCAGGGGGGCATCGGTGGTGACCACCGGCCCGATCTCCAAACCCAGGCTGGCCCGGCAGCCCTCGGCAACCTGCAGATGACGCCAGTGCAGCTCCGCATCGATACCGGCATCGAGCAACAGCCCCAGCCGCTGCCGGCGCACCGGCCGCAGGCCGATCCCAGCGGCAGCGAAGCGGTCGAGGGCCGAGCCCTCCACGTAGTGGATGCGGGAATCGCTCCAGTACAACGAGGCCCCATTCATCACGTTGGGATGGGTTATCAGGCAGCCACTGGCGGCCGCCAGCAAGCGGGCGGCAGGCAGGCCATCACCCGCATAACCACCCAGCTCACATCCAATCCCGGTGGGAATCACCAGCAAGGTAGGCAGAGGCCGGCTCGTCGTCATGCCAGCACCACCGCTTCAAGCGTCAGCAATGGGCAAGATCCAGCCAGGCCAGGCTCCACCGCGGTGATCGCCCAGCGCAGCGGTTGGCCGTGCGAAGCCAACACGGCCTCGATCTGGGCCAACAAAGGCCCTGGAGCACGGCGGAACTGCAGAGTTATGGGCTGCAGGCGCACCGCCGCAGCACTCATTTCTGGTATTTACCGAACTGGGCTTCGTAGAGGGCGTCCTCCATCCCCGCCTGGAGCCGCAGGTCAGATTGGGGGAAGGAAACGCAGAGCAGGGCATAGCCCTTTAGTTGCAGGTCCGCCTTGACCCCCATGGCATCGGGCTGTTGAACGCTGCCCTCACTGATCAGAGCCGCGCAAGTGGTGCAGACCCCCGAACAGCATGAACTGGGCAAAGGGACCCCAGCGGCCTCGGCTGCAGACAGCACGGTTTGGTTGCTGCGGCAGGAAAAAGTGTGTTGGGTGCCTTGAAACTCGGCGGTGATTGTGAAGGTCTGGGTTTCGGTCACAGGAGGGTGCCGGAGTGGGCAGCTAGAGGCCATTGTTCCAGCCCACCCGCACCAGCCGCGGCAATCAAACCTCCTGCCACTGGCTGGGGTGGGGCGCCAGATATTCCGGTGGCGAGGACCCATCCCTAGCCACGGGGGCTGTTAGGGCGAAATCAATGCTGAGGGAGCAGCGCAAATCATCCGGGTCCTCGTTGGGAAGCACCGCGTGATCCAGACAGCTGGGAAACAGCAGCAGCAGGCCTGCCTGGGGAGCCACATCAAGCCAAGGTGCGCTCCAAGGTGATGCAGCCAACGGACCTTCGTGGCCAACGGCCATCCCAGGCACCAGTTCATTCACCTGCCGCTGCGGCCACAGGCGCAGACAGCCACTGCGGCCGCTGCCATCTCCATTGAGGTAGTAAATGGCGCTGAGATGAGCGTTGGGGTGGTGGTGGCGGCCTACCACCTGCCCCTCCTCGCTGAGCACGGGCCAGCAGCGCTGCAGCTGCAAGGCCACTCGGCTGAGATCGAAACCCAATTGCTGCAGAAAAGCTTCTGCATGGCCTGTCAAGCCAGTAATCAGGGGCGCAAAGGCCGGCTGACGCTGCAACTGCCAAACACCATTAAGGTCACCAGTCCAGGCACAGCCAGGATCGGGGTTGGAGCTGGCATGGCCCCGCAGCTCGTGCAGGGCCTGAAGTTGCAGTGCCGTATCCAGGGGATCAGGCGATAGCTGCACCCTGCCAAGAGCCACCGGAAACAGAGGCTCGATCTGCAAACCAGCCCCCCAGACTCAGGACATACCGGCAGAACCGCCAACCACTTCCAGAATTTCCTGGGTAATGGCGGCCTGGCGGGCCTTGTTATAGTCGAGCGTGAGGCTCTTTGCTAGGGCCTTGGCATTATCACTGGCGTTGTTCATTGCCGTCATCCGACTGGCCAACTCCGAAGCTGCGGCCTCCTGCAGAGAACGCAGAAGCTGGTTTTCCAGATAAAGGGGCAGCAGGGCATTGAGCAGCTGATCAGGACTCTGATCAAAGACAATGTCGGAGGGCAGCTTGGACTGCAAGTTGGCAGCCGTACCCACTTCAACCCCTAGCCGGCCGTCCCGGGTAGTGAGGCGGAAGATCTCGTCTTCAGGAATAGCAATTCCCTGGGGATCGAGAGGTAGCAGGGTCTGAATCACGGGCTTGGAGCTCACCAGGTTGATGAACTTGGTGAAGATGATCTCAATACGATCGGTGCTGCCGGAGAGAAACTCCGCCAGCACTTCGTTGGCGATACCCATCGCCTCACTGGCCTTGGGCACCTGATCAAGACCGGTAAAGGTGGCGCGAATCGTGTACTGATTAGCGCGATTCTGGAAGTAGGTGATCGCCTTACGACCAATCAATACCAGATCGACCTTGTAGCCCTGGCCAACAAGTTCAGCGGTGCGCAGTTCGGTGCGTTTGATGATGTTGGCGTTGTAGCCACCGCACAATCCCCGATCACCTGTAACGGCAAGCAGAGTGATGGTGCCAACCTCGCGCTGCTCAAGCAAGGGAGCGTCGGCATCTTCAAAGCGCATGCGTGACTGAAGATTTTCCAGCACGCGGGCAAGCCGGTCAGCAAAAGGACGGCTGCGCAGTACCTGCTCTTGGGCGCGGCGAACCTTGGCGGCTGCCACCAGGCGCATGGCCTCAGTGATCTTGCGAGTGTTCTTGACCGAACCGATCCGGTCGCGGATATCTTTGAGGTTTGCCATTAGTTATGCCCCTCCTCAAACGGAGGCGAGCATGGTCGACTTCACCTCGTTGATGGCATCCTTGAGCATGGCTTCAGCTTCGTCGCTGAGCTGCTTCTCGGTCTGCACCTTGGAGATGAACTCGGCCTTGTTGCTCTTGAGGTATTCGCGCAGCTCGCGGCAGAACTGAACCACGGACTCCACAGGCACCTCATCCAGCAGGCCCTTGACGCCGGCATAAACCACAGCCACCTGCTCCGCCAGGATTAGGGGACTGAACTGGGGCTGCTTGAGAATCTCGCGCAGGCGCTTACCCCTGCCGAGCTGCTGCTGGGTTGCAGCATCGAGGTCGGAGGCAAACTGGGAGAAGGCAGCCAGTTCATCGAACTGAGCCAACTCGAGCTTCAAGGTACCGGCAATCTTCTTGATCGCTTTGGTCTGGGCAGCACCGCCCACCCGACTCACGGAAATACCAACGTTGATGGCGGGGCGTAGACCGGAGTTGAACAGGTCGGAACTCAGGAACACCTGGCCATCTGTGATCGAGATCACGTTGGTAGGAATGTAGGCGGATACGTCACCGGCCTGAGTTTCGATGATCGGCAGCGCGGTCATCGAGCCCTTGCCCATCGCATCGCTGAGTTTGGCGGCACGCTCAAGCAAACGGCTGTGGCAATAGAAGACGTCGCCGGGGTAAGCCTCACGACCGGGGGGGCGACGCAGCAGCAGGGACATCTGGCGATAGGCCTGGGCCTGCTTGGTGAGGTCGTCGTAAATCACCAAGGTCGCCTTGCCCTTGTACATGAACGATTCGGCCAGCGCCGCGCCGGTGTAGGGAGCCAGGTATTGAAGGGCTGCAGCCTCGGAAGCACTCGCAGCTACCACGATGGTGTAATCGAGGGCTCCCTTCTCCCGCAGCACTTCAACCACGTTGGCTACGGATGCGGCCTTCTGACCAATGGCCACATAAACGCAGACGACGTCTTCGCCCTTCTGGTTGATGATCGTATCGATGGCGATAGCTGTCTTGCCAGTCTGACGGTCGCCAATGATCAGCTCGCGCTGGCCCCGGCCGATCGGAATCATGGCGTCGATCGCGGTGATGCCCGTTTGCATGGGCTCGTGCACCGACTTGCGCTGGATGATGCCAGGCGCCATCGATTCGATTAGGCGGGTTTCGGTGGTGGCGATGTCACCCTTGCCGTCGATGGGCTGGCCCAGCGAATTCACAACCCGGCCAAGCATGGCGTCGCCAACGGGCACGGCGGCGATCTTGCCGGTTGCCTTGACGGTGCTGCCCTCCTGAATGCCGCGACCTTCGCCCATCAACACCACGCCGACATTGTCGTCTTCGAGGTTGAGAGCGATGCCTTCGGTGCCGTCCTCGAACTGCACCAGTTCACCGGCCATCACCTGCTGCAGGCCATACACGCGGGCGATGCCATCGCCGATCTGCAGCACGGTGCCAACGTTACTAACCGAAACCGACTTGTCGTAGTCCTCAATCTGCTGCTTGAGGATGGCGCTGATCTCGTCGGGGCGGATGGAAACCATGGGAGGAAGTCCCCACAGGGGGGCTGATGGAGGGGAAGACGGGGAAGCGGGGAGAGCGCTGCCGGAGCCATAAGGTTCCGGCAGCTTGGGCGGACAGAGGAGCTAGCTCACCTGAGCCAACGCCAGTCCAAGGCGGCGCACCTGACCAGAAAGGCTGGCATCAATAACTTGGGAGCCCATGCTGACGATGAAGCCACCTATCAAGGAGGGATCAACCACGAGGTCGAACTCCACCGATTTAGAGCCTGCAATCGCTTGAACCTTGCGGTTGAGCTCAGCCTGCTGCTCCTCGCTGAGGGCAGCAGCAGATGTCACCTTGGCCAAAGTGATGTTGCGCAGCTCCCGATAAAGCTCCAGGAAACGCATCAAGACAGCCTCCATCATGGGCAGGCGCTGGCGATCGGCCAATAGCTTGAGCAGATTTTGCACCGCAGGGGTGACCTGATCGTCGAAAAGCTTTGCCAAAGCAGCCTTCTTGGATTCCGGCTCAAGCACGGGCGACGCCAGAGCAGCTTTTAGCTCGGGGCTCGAACTCAATACGGCCAGAAGGTATTTTGCCTGTTTGGCAACAGCATCAGTCTCCTTACGAGATTCAGCTACCTGCAGCAACGCCTCGGCGTATGGGGTTGCAATCGAGTTAAGGAGTGGCATCAGGCTTTACCCAGGGTTGAAATGGACTGATCGATCAGTCGGGCCTGGGCATCTGCATTGAGCTTGCCGGGGAGGGTGGCAAGTGCTTGGGCAATAGCCCGGTTGGCGGCTTCGCGGCGCAACTGGTCGGTGACGCGGGCAGCTTCGGCATTCAAGTCGGCCATGGCGCCCTGCTTGAGGCGAGCCATTTCAACGATCGTGCGCTTTTCGCTTTCCAGCCTCAAGGATTGGGCACGGGCCAAACCATCAGCGCGAATCTGCTCAGCCTTTTGTTGTGCTGCCGACAAATCCTGCTGGGCTTGAGCTAACGAAGATGTTGCTGCGAGAAGACGCTGCTCAGCATCTTGCAGATCGTTGAGGATGGCTGCACGACGGCGCTCCAGGATGCTGCCGAGGAAACCTGGCAAAAACTTCCAAAGGCAGGCGATCACAATCGCCAAGTTGATGATGTTGGTCTCGAACGGATTGAGGTTGAAACCAAATCCGCCGTGACTTGCTAGCAAGGAGGGGAGCAGGAAAGTCATGAGGCAGCCAGCAAGCGGGTCACGATCAGATCACCGAGCTTGTCGGCGTCCTTATTAAGCCGGTCCATCGCCTGGTCTCGCTGAGAATCAATCTCACGGCGGGCCTGCTCACGGGAAGCATTGGCATCGGCCGTAGCCGCGGCAAGGGCATCTCGGTAGAGACGATCCATTTCCTGCTCGGCCTCGAGGATCAACTTTTGGGACTGCTGACGCGCGTCCTTGAGCTGTTCCTTGAGATCGGCTTCCAGCCGCTCAGATTGAGCCAGCTTCTGCTTGGCGTCAGCGCGGCTAGTGGAGATAAAGCTCTCACGCTCCTCCACTGCCCGTCCTACGGGGCGGAAGAACAGCGAATTCAGAATGAAAGTGAGGAGAACAACCTGAACCGCCATCAGCGGCAGGGTGGCATCGAGGTCAAAAAGACCTCCCTCAGGGACACCTGCTTCGGCGAGCAGAAGCCAGCTGGTCATTTGGGCGAGGGCGCTGGAACGATCGGTCGGGATTGAGGTTTGTGAGCCTGGGAGGGCAGGAGCAACAAGCCCCAGCCCTCCTTCCACTCACAACAACGCTCAACCAGCGAAGGGGTTGGCAAACAACAGCACCAGGGCGACCACAAGGCCGTAGATGGTGAGCGCTTCCATGAAGGCCAGGGAGAGCAGCAAGGTGCCGCGAATCTTGCCTTCGGCTTCAGGCTGACGTGCAATGCCTTCAACGGCGCCGCCAGCTGCGGTGCCCTGACCGATGCCGGGGCCGATGGCACCGAGGCCTACAGCCAGACCAGCGGCCAGAACAGACGCAGCGGAGGTGATGGAATCCATGGTGGAGTGGGGGATTGGGGTCGCGGTTGTGGCGCGTTATGGACCGGGAATAAAACCCTGCGCTGAGGACATCCTTTCAAGAATGGGCCCGGGATGCTTCCGGACCTGCGCGAGGGAGATTTAGCAGACCGCCGGAGCGGAGCAGCTGGCGAGGAGCTCCTAATGGTGCTCTTCGTGCACCGCCTCGCCGATGTAGTAGGCGGCGAGGGTGGCAAAAATCAGGGCCTGAATAGCACTGGTGAAAAGACCCAGGAACATTGCAGGCAGGGGCACAATCAAGGGCACCAGAAATGCCAGAACTGCGACTACCAGTTCATCCGCCAAGATGTTGCCAAATAGACGGAAGGAAAGGGAAAGGGGCTTGGTGAAATCTTCAACGATCTTGAATGGAAGCATGATCGGTGTCGGCTCCACGTAGTACTCGAAATACCTCAGCCCCTTACGGCTCAAGCCGGCATAGAAGTAGGCAAGGGATACCAACAAAGCCAAAGCAATGGTTGTGTTGATATCAGCCGTTGGTGCCCCAAGCTCGCCACTAGGCAGATGGATCAGCTTCCAGGGCACCAGGGCTCCGCCCCAGTTGCTCACAAAGATGAACAGAAAAAGGGTGCCGATGAAGGGCATCCAATCGCGGTAAGCCTTCTCACCAATCTGTTCACGGGAGAGATCTCGGATGTAATCCCAGAGGAACTCCAGCAGGTTCTGGGTACCTCGGGGATCACGCTCCAGCTTGCGGGTGCCAACCACTACAAAGGCAAGCAAGGCACCGATAACGACCCAGGAGCTCAGGAAAACCTGGCCGTGAATCTTGAGGTTGCCAAGTTGCCAGTAGAGGTGTTTACCAACCTCCAGTTCAGCAAAGGGGAGAAGGAGAGGCATCGGAGCCAGCGAAGGGGAGTTCGGGGTCGCCAGGGCGACGGAACGGAAATGGGGTCAGGTGTCGAAGACTGCCTGAAGGATCACGGCCGGCTTGTAGAGCAGAAAGCCCAAAAGAGCCGGCAGGATCGAAAGTTGGGGAATCCGGGCTGCGATAAGCACCAGGACGACCGGCACCAGCAGCTGAACCTTGCTAACCCGCCGAGCATTTTCTCCCAGCTTGGTGACACTGCGGCTGAGCAGCCACAGGTAAAGAAGGCCAGCTAAAGCACCCACCAACAGGCTGGAAGCCGTGGAGATGGAGCCCAAAACGGCTGTTCCTGCCACCGCCACTGCCGAAAGCAGCAAGGTTGCAAGCAAGAGCCGGCGTTGGAGCCGGAAATAACCATCCATGCCATTGCTGACATCGGCGGTTAGCGCTGGCAGGGTTGATGCACCGGTGGCATCATCCAGCTGCTCAACCGCTTCACCAGCCTGAACTGCCGTTGAAACGGTGGGTTCAGGGTCGGGAAGTAGGGGGCAGGGGAGGGATACCGACAAGCGCGCTCAAATCCCTGAAAAGGCGCGCGGAATCTATCACGGTCCTGATCCCTGCCCCCTCAGAGCACCGGCAGCAAAACCCTCTGGTTCAGCAGTTGGCGGGCCACGGCAAGCCGTTGCGCTGCAGGCCAATCCAAAGGCAGCTGGCCGATCGCCACACCCGGTGCGGTCTCAAGGGCAGCCATCAAATTGAGCCCCGCCTCGCTGACGTCAAGGGGCGTTAGGTCTGGCCCCATCAAGCGGGTGGCTGGCCAACCCCAAAGGCAGCGGTTTATTTCACCCCGAGCTGCCAGCAAAACTTTGTCGTCGCTCCAATCGGGTGCCCTCACCGCACCATGGCTGAGAAAAAATTCGAAATGGCTGATATCAGGATCAAGCTCCTCCACCAGGCTCCACTGCTCAAGCTGACTGAGGCCCTGGGCCCGCTCCAGCAGCTCACCACTAAGCAAGCGCGCGGGCGACCACACCTCCGGATTGGAAAACCCGGCAAACTCCAAACCGGCTGAGGCGACAAAAGCCAGCAGACGTTCGAGGTTGTAGCTGGTCTCTTGGGGGTGCAGATACATATCCGCAAAATTGGCATCGGCTGCCGTGTCGACGATCCAGCGCCGCTCGTGATGCTGGCGCAGTCGGTTTCCCTCAGGCAACTCAGCCAGCAGCTGGCGACCCAGCCTTAGCCCCTCCGCTCCTGAACCGACGGCCAGCCGTGCCAAGGCCCGCTGGGTGCGGTGAATTTCCCAGCGGCCGCCATCCGCATACAAAAAGAGATGCAGTAGCCCGCCTGGCCGCAGCAATCCAGCCAATGACTGCAAACCAGCCTCTGGCTCGCGCAGGTGGTGCAGAACACCAACGGAATTGATGTAGTCGAAGGGTCCCTCGCCAGCCAGATCAAGCAGGCTGCGCTGTTCGATACGCAACTCCCGCACTGCTTTTGCAGCCCCTGAACGTCGGGTGCGCTCCCGTGCCACCTCAAGCGCTCCGGCGCTGATATCTACCGCCAGGACCGAGGAACCGGGGTTGAGGTGGCAGAGGTAATCGGTGCTGACGCCGGTGCCGCAGCCGGCGTCGAGAATCCGCCAAGACCGTTCACCTTGGTCGGAGCGCGGCGGTAGGGCTCCAGTAGCAGCAGCCCAGGCGCTATCGATGCACCAGCGCCAGTTGTATCCAGGGGGTGGGCCGTCTTGGAGGGGGTCTCCCGGGTAGGGGAAACGGTCGTAAAAGGCGCTCACCATCGGCGTGGCGGCATCACTGGCAGGCAAGGACGGATCAGCGGCAACCGGCTGAGCTTTTCACGTCCAGCGGCCACTAGAACGAGTCAATACGGGTCAATTGGCATCAGCAAGCCAGCGAAGCTGCAAACATTTGTTCATGGCTGGGCAAAGGCCCCGAGGGCCCGCCGTAACGTGGCCCTGCCCGGTTCGCTCTCGTCAATGACCGTGACCGCCAGCAGCGGCAGCACCAGGGTTTCACCCCAGCGCTACGACACCCTGCCGCTCTCCAGCGTCCGTCAGGCGGAGCAACAGGATCGCTTCCCCGACGGCGGCGAGCTTGAAACCTTGGTGGCGTTTTTCCAGAGTGGCCAGCAGCGCTTAGAAGCTGCACGCCGCATCTCAGAAAACGCTGATTTCATCGTGGCCAAGGCGGCCAACCGGATCTTCTCCGGAGGCACGCCCCTCTCCTACCTAGATGCTCCCTTGAGCGTCGTCAGCAGTGGGTCCAGCGACGCCACCCCCTTGGCCGCTGACCAGGCCGCCTTTCAGCGTTCGGTGCAGACCTTCGCCCAGGGCACCGGCAACTCCAGCGGCAACCTGATCACTCGCTTGCTCGAAAGCTCAGGTGGCGACGCCGATGTAAGGGTTGTGCTGCCCACCGGCTTCAGCCCGATTGCCGTGGGCCGTTACGGCACCGATCGGATGCGCAAGTCGCTGCGCGACATGGGCTGGTTCCTCCGCTATGTGGGCTACGCCCTGGTGGCAGGAGACCCCAGCATCCTGGCCGTGAACACCCGCGGCCTGCGCGACATATTGGAGAAGGCCTGCTCATTGGCGGCTACCAATGTGGCCCTGCAGGAAATGCGCGCCGCAGCCGCCGGCCTCTGCAAAGACAATCCCCAGGCCCGCGAGCTGGTGATCCAGTACTTCAACGTGCTGCTCGCCGAACTGCAGGTGGCCACACCAAGCACCCGGCAGCGCCTCGGCAGCCCTGAAAGTCAGGGCCTGCAACTGCCTGCCACCTATGCCCTAGCCGCAGACGGCAAGCAGCGCTTCATCATGAGAAAGCGCCTAAGTGGCGCCCAGAAAGCCGAAGTGATTCGAGCCGCCTATCGCCAGGTTTTTGAACGGGACATCGCCAAGGCCTACAGCCAGACGCCCTGCCCGGTTGAAGCCAGCCAGGTGCGCCAGGGCCAGCTGTCGATGCGGGAATTCATCCGCTCCCTCGGCCACAGCAAAGAATATCGCCAACAGTTTTTCGGACGCTTTTCCAATAGCAGGGCGGTTGAGCTGGCCTTCCGCCACTTCCTCGGTCGCGGCATCAGCTCCCGTGAGGAATTCACCCGCTACTTCGACATCGTCAGCGTCCAAGGCCTGAATGGTCTAGTGGATTCCCTGATCAACACCTTGGAATACGCGCGGGTGTTCGGCGAGGAAACCGTGCCCTACCTGCGGGATCTCGGTGAAGAAGCCCAGGAGAGTGCCGGCTGGGGATCAAACCGCAAGCTATTCCGCTTCAGCGCGCCTTTTGAAGGCGCACCTCAATACGTCACCCTCTACGCGTCCTATCGCCAACCCTTCGCCGATCAGCACGTCTACGGCGGCGGCAACGATCCCCTGGCCCTCAACTTCGGCGCGATTTTCCCTTCCGGCACCGCCTCAGTGGCCACCCGGCCAGCGCCCTACGGCTACGACAGCCGCCGCATCCTGATCGGCAATGGCTTGGCCCAGCCTGGCCAGATGGACAGCGCCCAGTTCCGTAAGGCCCAGCCCCGCCGGGTGGGGCCCAAGGTTGTACGCCTCCAGCAGATTGCTACCGGCGGCAGCTCCGTGCCCACCCGTGGCGGCCAGCCCAGCATCCGTGGCACTGAAGCCAGCACCCAGGCCGTTATTAATGCGGTCTATGTGCAAGTTTTAGGCACTGCTGGCTATGCCGGAGAGCGCAATAAGGTTGAAGAAATCAAGCTCGAGAACGGCGATATCAGCCTGCGGGAATTCATCCGCCAGGTCGCCCGCTCCAAGGCCTTCCGCCGCCGTTATTGGAGCGGCCTATACATCACCAAGGCCATCGAGGTTATACATCGCCGGCTGCTAGGTCGCCCAACCTTCGGGCGATGGGAAATTGACGCCTACTTCGATACCGCTGCCCGCACCGGCTTCTACGGCGTCGTCGACGGGATCCTGAACAGCCGCGAATACAACGAAACCTACGGTGAAGATATAGTCCCCTACGAGCGATTTGTCACCGCTACTGATCGCAATGCGCGCAAGGTGCCCGGCCTCAACCGCGCCTTCGACGCCTCTGCCTATGCCAATGAATTTACCCAGGACAAACGTCCAAACGTGCCCGTTGACCAGACCGTACGCACTACCGGAGATGTAACCAATCGCAACCTGCCGGGGCGCCGGCAGATTGTCGTGGGGAGCTGGACAGCTCAGACCGTAGGGGGAGAAACCATGACGGCATCTCGGCCCGAAGACAACTTCATCGCAGGGCCGGGCAGCATCCGCCAAGCACCTGCACCAACTCGCCGCTGGAAGTAGGCCCCTACGCCCAGCAACGCCTCAACCCGATGCCACCCCTGCGCGCTGCTTCAGCGACTTCGCGAGCCTCCCGGAGACACTTCGGGGGGTTTTTTATGATCAAGATAATAATTGTCGCAAAAGTTGAGCCGCAAGCCGAAACAAGTGGAGCGATTAGCGAAGCAAAATGATGAATAATTGCTGCGCCAAGCCGCTATTAACAATACCGCCCAAAGCCATTGCGCCGCAAGGGGTTTTTCAACCACAAACGCCATGAAGAACTGTTACCGCCAGGGGGCCAGCGAGGGGCTTTGCCGCAGAATGATTTGGCGATCGGCGCAAGTCGATCCTTTCCCTTACCCACCGGATATCGGTCTCCGTCAAGGCGGCCGCTTGTTTCGAGGCAGAACTGCATGAGCATCGTCTCCAACTCGATCATCAACGCGGACGCGGAAGCCCGCTATCTCAGCCCTGGCGAACTCGACCAGATCAAGTCCTTCGTGGGCGCTGGTCAACGTCGTATCCGCGTCGCCCAGGTTCTCGGAGAAAGCCGCGAGCGCATCGTCAAGACCGCTGGTGGCGCCCTGTTCCAGCGGCGTCCCGACGTGATTTCCCCCGGCGGCAACGCCTACGGCGAGGAGATGACCGCTTCGTGTCTCCGCGACATGGACTACTACCTGCGTTTGGTGACCTACGGGATCATCGCCGGCGATGTGACCCCCATCGAAGAGGTTGGCATCATCGGAGCCAAGGAGATGTATCGCTCCCTCGGCACTCCCCTCGATGCCATGGCTGAGTCCGTGCGGGAAATGAAGAACGCCGCCATGGGTCTACTTACCGGCTCTGACGCTGAAGAAGCCGGCTTCTACTTCGACTACGTCATTGGCGCCCTCTCCTGAGGCAGCGTTCTTTTACTACTCCCCGCCACCACAGCTGGATTCATGCAAGACGCGATCACAAACGTCATTAACCAGGCCGACGTTCAGGGCCTGTACCTGGACGACTCCGCCATGGGCCGCCTGGAGCAGTACTTCACCAGTGGTGAACTGCGCGTCCGCGCCGCTGCCACCATCAGCGCCAATGGTTCGGCGATCATCAGAGAGGCCGTAGCTAAGTCGCTGCTGTATTCGGATGTCACCCGTCCGGGCGGCAACATGTACACCACCCGTCGCTATGCAGCCTGCATCCGCGATCTGGACTACTACCTACGTTACGCCACCTACGCCATGCTGGCTGGGGACACCTCCATCCTGGATGAGCGGGTGCTGAATGGTCTCAAGGAGACTTATAACTCCCTGGGTGTACCCATTGGTGCCACCGTGCAATCCATCCAGGCCATGAAGGAAACCACCGCTGCACTGGTGGGTCCTGATGCCGGTCGTGAAATGGCCGTCTACTTCGACTACATCTGCTCCGGCCTGGGCAACTGATCCCTGCCATCGGCACACCCGAGGATCATCTCCATGCGTCTGTTCAAGATCACGGCTTGCATTCCTTGCCCGGAAAAGAGCCGCTCCCAGCGTGAGCTTCAAAACACCTATTTCACCAAATGGGTGCCCTACGACAGCTGGTTCGCTGAGCAGCAGCGGATCATGAAACAGGGCGGCAAGATCCTCAAAGTAGAACTAGCCGCTGGGCGTCGCCAACAGAACGTCGGCAACTGATTATTCAGTACATTTCGTTTCTTCCCAAGCTCGGCAGATGCCGGGCTTTTTTGTTGTTTTACTCTGGCTGCCAGGGGTCGACAACACCCCCCCGGGCACGGCTCAATGGGTTGAAGATGGCCCTACCTCTGCCACTCCCCAATTCCAGCCTTGGCCCGCACCGCAACTCACAACCTCCACCGCGACGCTGTCGGCGGTCCTCCGAAGGCTGGGGTGCTGCTGCCGTTGCCCTGGTCCCAGTGGCCTGCAGAGGCCAGATTGCTTCTGGGCATGGTGGCGGTCTGGAGCGTGATCGGACTACTGGTGCTCACCTCCGCCAGTTGGTGGGTAGCTGAACGGGAGATGGGCGACGGCGCCTTTTATCTCAAACGCCAGCTGGTTTGGATGGCTGCCAGCTGGGGGCTGCTCTGGTTTGGCTTGCGCACCAGCCTGCGGCGCTGGTTGCACCTAGCTCCGCTGGGGTTGTGGGTTGGGATCATTCTGGTCGCAGCCACCCTGGTGATGGGCAGCACTGTCAACGGCGCCAGTCGCTGGCTGGTGCTTGGACCGGTACAGCTGCAGCCATCGGAATTGGTCAAGCCTTTTGTGGTGTTGCAGGGCGCTGCCCTTTTTGCCCACTGGAAGCGCATCGGCAACGACCAGAAACTGCTATGGCTAGGGGCATTTGGGGCCCTGATCCTGCTGATCCTCAAGCAACCAAACCTCAGCACCGCCGCCCTATCAGGGCTGCTGCTCTGGCTGATGGCCCTGGCTGGGGGCCTTTCCCTGCCCATGCTGCTCGGGGCAGCCGGAGCGGGAGGGCTGCTTGGCAGCGCCAGCATCATGATCAACGAATACCAGCGTTTGCGGGTGGTGTCCTTCCTGGATCCCTGGCGGGACGCCCAGGGGGACGGCTACCAACTGGTGCAGAGCTTGATGGCGATCGGCTCAGGAGGCTTTCTAGGCGAGGGGTTTGGCCTTTCCACCCAGAAACTGCAATACCTGCCGATCCAGAGCACCGATTTTATTTTTGCAGTTTTTGCTGAGGAATTTGGCTTCGTGGGCTCGCTGGTGCTGCTGCTGTTTTTGCTGCTGTTTGGCTTTGTGGGCCTGAGGGTTGCTCTCAGCTGCCGCAGCAACCAGCAGCGCCTAATCGCCATCGGCTGCACCACCTTGCTGGTGGGCCAATCCATCCTCAATATCGCCGTAGCCAGCGGTGCCATGCCCACCACCGGCCTGCCTTTGCCACTGATCAGCTACGGCGGCAACTCCTTGATGGCCAGCCTGCTTATTTGCGGCTTGCTGATCCGCTGCTCGCTGGAGGCAGGCGGTCTTGCCCCTACCCCCAGGCGCCGCCGCACCGCAGCTGCCCGATAGGCTGATTGGATGATTAGTTTTGGGCCCCAACTGGCCGATTGGGCCCGCAGCAGCGAGACGCTGCTGCAGCGCTCCCTGGCCAGCCCCACCCCCACCACCGTTGGGGTTGTCTTTGCTGGCGGCCTGCTCACGAGCCTGGGGCCCTGCTCCCTGTCGCTTTTGCCGGTCACCCTTGCCTATCTGGCTGGTTTTGGCGGCACGCCCGGCGTTAAGCCCAGCCAGGCTCCCTGGCAGCGCAGCCTCAGCTTTGCGGCCGGCATCGTGGCCTCCTTGGTGCTGCTGGGCTTGGTTAGCGGCCTACTGGGCCGGATCTACGGCCAAATCCCCGGGCTGATTCCCACGGTGGTGGCTGTGCTTGCCCTGCTGATGGGCCTAAACCTGCTGGGCCTGCTGAAGCTGCCCCTGCCCGCCGGACCCGATCCTGAAGTCTGGCGTCGCCGGGTGCCAGCCCCCCTAGCTCCTTTGGCGGCAGGGTTGGCTTTTGGATTGGCCGCAACCCCATGCACAACGCCAGTGCTGGCTGTGCTGCTGGCCTGGATGGCCCAGAACGGCAAACCACTGGTAGGCATGTTGCTGCTCACCAGCTTTGGAGCGGGTCAGGTGGTGCCGCTGCTGCTGGCCGGCACGGCGGCCGCCAGCCTGCCGGGCTTGCTGAGCCTGAGGCGGCTGGGCCAATGGGTTCCCCCGATCAGCGGCGTGGTGCTGGTGACCACCGGCGCCCTCACCCTGGTGGCCAACTGGCGATGAAAGCCTTGCTGCGGCTGGTCGGCTGGATTTCCGATCTGCGGGTAGCGATCGTGCTGCTGCTGGTGATTGCCGTCACCAGTGGCGTCGGCACGGCCATCCCCCAGCGGGAACCAGCCGACCTTTACCACCGGCTCTACGACCCCCAGCCCTGGCTCGGCCTGCTGAACGGTGATGGGGTGCTGGCCCTCCAGCTCGACCATGTGTATTCCAGCGGCTGGTTCCTGGGGCTGCTGGCCTGGCTGGCCCTAGCCCTGCTGCTATGCAGCTGGCGCCGCCAGTGGCCCGCCCTGCAGGCCGCCCTGCGCTGGATCGACTACAGCACCCCCCGCCAGCTCAGCAAGCTGAGCGTGGCCGAAACCCTCAGCACCAACTCCCCCACGGCGAGCCTCGATCAGCTGGCCGGACTGCTGCAGCGCCAGGGCTGGCAAATTCAGCGCCACGACGACCGCCTAGCAGCCCGCAAGGGGCTGCTAGGCCGGGTCGGGCCCCTGCTGGTGCACGCCGGGATGGTGGTGCTGATGCTCGGAGCCGCCTGGGGGGCACTTGGGGGGCAACGGGCTGAGCAATACCTCGCCCCCGGCCGCAGCCTGGAGCTGATGGACAGCCGGGGCAGCAGCCAACTCACCCTCGCCCTCGACCACTTTTCAATCCAGCGCGATCCCGCCGGACGACCTGAGCAATTCACCTCCCAGTTGCGCATCTTGGAGGGCGATGGCAGCGGCGGCAGCCTGCTGAAGCAGGCTGAGATCAGCGTTAACCATCCGCTGCGCTTCAAGGGGGTCACCCTTTATCAAGCCGACTGGGCCCTGGCCACCATCAGCCTGCAACTGGGCAAAAGCCCCCTACTGGAGCTACCGCTACAGAGCTTTCCTCAGCTAGGCGAACAGATTTGGGGAATCGTGCTGCCCACCCGTCCCGATGGCAGCGAGCCGGTGCTGCTCAGCTTGGGCAGCGAACAAGGCCCTGTGGAGATCTACGGCGCCGACGGAATCTCCTTAGCTCGCCTAGCCCCAGGCGGCGCAGCTGTGGAAGTGAAAGGGCTACCGATACGGGTTGAAAGCGTGCTCCCCGCCAGTGGCATCCTGCTGAAGCGTGATCCTGGGGTTCCACTGGTTTATGCAGGATTTGCGATCGCCCTAGCCGGCGGTGGTCTCAGCTTGCTTGCTACGCGTCAGCTTTGGGCCATCGCTGAGCAGCCGGCCGGCCAAGCGGGTCAGCTGCACGTTGCGGGCCTCTGCAACCGCAATCTCACCGGCTTCGCTGCCGAGCTGCCCCAGATGCTCGCCCAGCTCTAACAATCCAGCCGCGTGCCGTGGCTGACGCGCACCACGGTGTGAACGTTGCCGCGGGGGTGAAAATCAGCCTCCAGCTGCATCCACTGGGGATCGGTGGCGGCAACCAGATCATCCAAGATGCGATTGGTCACCTCTTCATGGGAAATGGAGCGGTCGCGGTAGCTGTTGACGTAGAGCTTGATGGCCTTGAGCTCCACCACCCGGGGGCCGGGCTGGTAGATCAGGCGCAACACCGCAAAATCGGGGTACCCGGAAAATGGGCACTTACAGGTGAACTCCGGCAGCTCGATGGAAATCTCGTAGGCACGGGCAGGCCTGGGATTGTCAAAACAGATCAGCTCTGCTTCAGCGATGGCGCGCTCGCCATACATGGGCGCCTGGGTGAGGGAGGACGCGTTAGCAGAAGCTGGGCTGGAAGACATCGGAGCAAGGAAAGGGTAAGGGCCAGTGCCACTGGGCGATCTTAAGGAAAGTGGCCGCAGCCAACGGCTGCCCGAGCCGGTAGCAATCGCTACGACGACCCCCGCAAAGCTCGGGCGTAATGGCTTTACTCCCTACCATCGGCAGGGATTTCCTGAGAGACTTCCTAATTAGCCCGAGCTGTTCCTATGAAAAAAATTGAGGCCATCATTCGTCCCTTCAAGCTCGAGGACGTCAAGGTCGCCCTGGTCAATGCGGGGATCGTGGGCATGACCGTGAGCGAAGTGCGGGGTTTTGGCCGTCAAAAGGGCCAGGTAGAGCGCTATCGCGGCTCTGAATTCACCGTCGAATTCCTCCAGAAGCTGAAACTTGAGATAGTTGTCGATGACGACAAGGTCGACACCGTGGTTAGCGCCGTTCAAGACGCGGCCCGCACCGGCGAAATCGGCGACGGCAAGATCTTCGTGAGCACGATTGATTCGGTGGTTCGAATCCGCACCGGTGATCGGGACAGCGGCGCCATCTGAGCGCCAGCACCCCTTTTGATTTTTATTCCCTGGGAGTCAGCGTGCTGGCTACCAGGTTTTTTATTTGCTCTGGGCTGATTGGCGCAGGGCGGATTGGCGCAGAGCTGAATTTCGGGTCGCTTTGGGCTGGTTCAACAAGCTGTTCAACAGGCTCAAAAACATCCACTGCAACATCCCCGGCAACATCACCCATTCCGACCCGCCCATCGCAATCGGAGCGCCGCAGCCAGAGCAAGTATTCGTGGTTGCCGGCAGGTCCAGTGATTGGTGATGCCACCAGGCCGCAAGCCACCAAGCCCAGGCCAGAGGCCGCGGTGATCACCCCTTCGATGGCATCGCAATGCGCAACCGGATCACGCACCACCCCGCCCTTGCCCACCCGGCCCTTGCCCACCTCAAACTGGGGTTTAACCAGCAACAGCAGATCCACGGGTGCTTGGGGTTGCAGCAGCGCCAGCAGGGCAGGCAGCACCAAGGCCAAGGCAATAAACGACACATCGGCCACCGCTAGATCGGGCCAGGGGTCTTCGGGGCCGTAAAGAGCATCCGGGGTGAGGTGACGCAGGTTGGTGCGCTCCTTGAGCACTACCCGCGGATCACTGCGCAGGCTCCAGGCCGTCTGGCCGTAGCCCACATCAATTCCATAAATGCGGCAGGCCCCGTGCTGAAGCAGACAATCGCTGAAGCCGCCAGTGGAGATGCCGCCATCAAGGCAAACGCGCCCCTGCACGGCGATGGGGAAGGCCTCAAGGGCCCGCACCAGCTTTTCGCCACCCCTTGATACATAGCGAGGAAGTTGCTGCACCACCAGCTCGGCCTCCGGCAACACCTCGGTGCCTGGTTTATCGAGCACTTTGTCGCCGTGGCGCACCCGCCCGGCCCTAATCAACAGCTGGGCCTGCTGACGACTAGCCGCCAGGCCGCGGGCCACGAGCTCCAAATCCAGTCGTTGCTTGCGAGCCATGGCGCTCCACCTTTTGTGATCAAACCACAACGCAAACGGAACAGATTCCAAGCATCTCTGCCTCCGCACCAAAACCCGGCAGAGGATGGCACCCAGAAGTTGATCCGGCACCGATGGCCACCTCAATCCGGACCGCGAATGCTGCAGCCAATGTGCTGGAACTGCTCTATCCCGGCAGCTTCGTCAAACTGCGCAATCAACCTTCCGACCTGCCCCCCTTCCAGCTGATCCAGTGCCGCGGCGGCCGCTGCTGGGTGCGGCAGCAGGCCTGGGGCCATCAGGTGCACTGGGAGGTGGAGCACCAACGCCTGACGACCGCTGCCTAAGGGGCGCACCCATACATTGGTCTGGCAGTGAGCCAGGCGCGGCCTTGATCGAGCGTTACACCCTGCCCGAGATGGGCGCCCTGTGGAGCGAGCAGGCGAAGTTCCAAAGCTGGCTCGATGTGGAGATCGCTGCCACCGAGGCCAATTGTGATTTGGGGCGAGTGCCCGCTGAGGCAGTTGCGACGATTAAGGCGAAGGCCAGATTTTCGGTAGAGCGGATCCTCGAGATCGAGGCCGAGGTTCGCCACGACGTGATCGCCTTCCTCACCAATGTGAATGAACACGTGGGGGATGCGGGCCGCTACATCCACGTGGGCATGACCAGTTCAGATGTGCTCGACACAGGCCTGGCCCTGCAGATGAAAGCTTCGGTGGCCCTACTGCGCGCCGAGCTTGATGCCCTCGCCGATGCCCTCAGGGCGCTAGCCCGCGAGCACAAGGGCACGGTGATGATCGGCCGCAGCCATGCCATCCACGGCGAGCCGATCAGCTTCGGCTTCAAGGTGGCCGGCTGGCTGGCGGAAGTGGAACGCAACCGCGAGCGCCTCGAGCGGCTCGAGCGGGTGGTGAGCGTGGGCCAGATCAGCGGCGCCATGGGCACCTACGCCAACACCGACCCCCAGGTGGAGGCGATCGCCTGCGCCAAGCTTGGCCTGGAGCCAGATACGGCCAGCACCCAGGTGATCGCCCGCGATCGCCACGCCGAATACGTGCAGACCCTGGCCCTGGTGGGCGCGGCACTGGAGCGCTTCTCCACCGAGATCCGCAACTTGCAGCGCACCGACGTGCTCGAGGTGGAGGAAAATTTCGCCAAGGGGCAGAAGGGCAGCTCGGCCATGCCCCACAAGCGCAACCCGATCCGCAGCGAGCGGATCAGTGGCCTGGCCCGAGTGCTGCGCAGCTATGTGGTGGCGGCCCTGGAAAACTGCGCCCTCTGGCACGAGCGCGACATCAGCCACAGCTCGGTGGAGCGCATGATGCTGCCCGACTGTTCCGCCACCCTGCACTTCATGCTGCGGGAGATGACCGAGGTAGTGAAGGGCTTAGGGGTCTACCCAGACAACATGGCCCGCAACATGAACGTTTACGGCGGAGTGGTGTTCAGCCAGCGGGTGCTGCTGGCCTTGGTGGAAGCCGGCATCAACCGCGAAGACGCTTACCGGATCGTGCAGCGCAACGCCCACAGCGCCTGGAATATGGACGGCGGCAACTTCCGCGCCAACCTTGAAGCCGATGCAGAGGTGATCAGCAAGCTCAGCGCTGAGCAGCTGGCTGAGTGTTTCAGCACCGATCTGCATCAGGCCAACCTGGACGTGATCTGGCAGCGACTAGGGATTTAGCTAAGGATTTGAGCTGGCAGGCAGTTCAGGCCCAGTGCAGCCGCATCGGCACAGCACCCTCCAGGCTCAGCTTCACCGGGCAGGTCTCTCCGGCCCGGTGAAGCACGGCCCGCTGCTCCTCGCTGAGACCCGCCGGCAAGCTGATCCACACCTCCAGCAGGGCAATGCGCCGTGGCGCCTCGGGGGTCATGGTTTTTTCAATCCGAGCGCTGGCCCCCTGCAGCGGCCAGCCGTGGCGCTCGGCAACGATCCCCAGGATCGTCAGGATGCAGGTGCTCAGGGCCGTGGCCACCAGATCGGTGGGCGAGAAACGCTCCCCCTTGCCCTGGTTGTCGGTGGGGGCATCGGTCTCGAGCTCGCAGCCCGAAGGCCCGTGGCTGGAGTGGCAGCGCAGGGCTCCCTCGTAGCGGCTGTCAATCGTGGTCATCGCGGGGCGTAAGCACTACCCCAGTCAAGCGCCGTCGCGGTGATACGGCCCGCCCTGCTGAATCGAGCTGGCCCGGTAAAGCTGCTCCAACAGCAGCAGCCGCGCCAGCTCGTGGGGGAAGGTCATCGGTGAGAGGCTCAGGCGCCAGTGGGCCCGCCCCTTGAGCGCCGGGTCGAGACCATCAGCCCCACCGATCACAAACGCCAGCCGCTCCGAGCCAGAACCTTCAAGCGCCTTGGCGAAGGCCAACGAGTCGTAGCTCTGGCCCTCCTCGCACAGGGCCACCAACTGCTCGCCGCCGCGCAGCTCAGCGGATATGGCCTCCGCCTCGCGGGCCATGCCACCGTCCCGCAGTTCCACGATCTCCAGGCCCGGGAGCCGCTTGCGATAAGTCTCTACCCCTTCGCTCACCCAGCCCTTGCGCACCTTGCCGACGGCAATGATGCGTATGCGGGCGGAGTTGATCATGGGTTACGGCCCACCAACCTCAAGACTGGGGGCGCTCGATCGCCGGATCCAGGTGACCGTTGCCACTAGCCACCAAATCCTCGATCTCGCAAACCGGGAAGCGATTGATCGATTTGAGGGCAGCGCGGGCCTTGCTGCGCAGCTGCTCGCTGATTGCCTCGCAGTAGGGCACCTGGGCCAGGAAATCCACGGTGCGGCGCAAGATCCGCACCACATCACCCTCGTCGAGGGAGGTATTGGCAATCATGTCGCTCCAGCTGGCACCTTTAGCCCAGGCGTGCACCAGGCCCATCAACTCGGGCTCCCACCAAAGCGGGAAGTTGACCTTGGCGTGCTCCTGCTGACGCTCCAGCTCGCGGCGCAGGCCGCACAGATCATGCAGGGCCTCCTCGGCGGCCGGTGGCGGCGGGTAGCCGCACCACAGATCGGGCCGGTTGACTTCGGTGGAGATGGCTTCAAACACCGCCGCCAGCTGGGGCGGATCGAGCTCATCGAGGTGGCCGCTCATCAGCGACAGTCCCAGCCACAGCTCGTTGTCGCCGCGCAGGGCGGCCACGGTGCGGCCCACTTCGGTGGGCTCCAGGCCATCAGCTCCCGCCAGAGCCCCAAAAAAGCGCAACACCTCAATCAGGGCCAGGAAGGTGTCCCAGTGGCGATTAGAGCGGAAGTGCAGCAGCTGCTGGCGCTCCTCGATCTCCAGCTGCAACTCCTCCATGCGGCGGCGGTGCTTCTTGAGCTGGCGGCGGTCGCCCCAGCGGTGGGCCGGATGCAGCTCCAGGCTTTCCTCCAGCTGATGCACCTGCTGGGCCTGGTCCTGCACCTCACCGGCCAGGTCGTACTGGGGCGTGGCCATGTCGTGGCGACTGGCCATGTGGGCAACGGCAAGGGCCAGGCCACCGCTGGCTTGATCGCCGTGGCGCAACTCGCCAAGCTGGCGCAACTCGGGGGGATCCACCTGGCTCACCTGCAGGCAACTGAGCTCGGCATGGAGGCTCACCACCCCGTGGCAGGGCAGCAACAGCCAAAGGTTCTCGTCGGTGAGGCATTTGAGCAAAGGAAACTGCCCCGGCCCTTTCACCTTCTCCACAATCACCGCCGGCGTTACCCGGCCGCGTAGCTGGGGCGCCTTGAGACTCACCAAAGTGCCCTCACTGGCGAATTGCAGCGCCAAGGTGAGCTCATGGGCGACGGTTTCCTCGGCCTGTTGCTGGAGGATCCGCAGGATGCGCCTCTCTTCGCGCAGGTGAGCTCGCTGCTTTTCGTAGTCCTCGAAGTCGTCCCAGGGCACCTCGCCGGAGCCATCCTCCAGGCCTTCGAGCTGCTGCATCAACTGGCCGATGCGGGCCTCGTCCTCGACTAAATCGAGGGTGGCCAGGTAGCGGCCGAAACTGCGTTCAACCAGCTCCTTGGCCTTAGCCAGGTCGTAGCGCTGCAACAGGTTGAGCACCATGCCGTAGCTGGGCATGAACTGGCTGACCAGCGGATCTGCCGGCGCAGTAGCGAGCTGGCCCGCCTCCCGCACGCCTTCAAAGCGGCTCTGCACGGTCACCACGTAGCCCTGGGTATCAAGGCCGCGCCGGCCGGCCCTGCCCGCCATCTGCAAAAACTCACTGCCCATCAAAGGGCGGTGGCCTCGCTCGGTGCGCTTGCTCAGCGCCGAAATCACCGTGGTGCGCGCCGGCATGTTGATGCCGGCCGCCAGGGTTTCGGTGGCAAACACCACCTTGATCAGCCCCTGCTGGAACAGCTCCTCGATCAACTCCTTCCAGGCCGGCAGCACGCCGGCATGGTGGGCGGCAATGCCCCGCAGCAGGGCCTCAGCGTGGCCGCCTTCCCGCACCGCCTCGGGGGTCGTTGCCATAAACAGATCCAGGCGGGCCTTGATGCGCGCCTGTTCAGCAGGCGTCACCAGGGCGGCCTTGCCCAGCTCCTTGACGCCCTTATCGCAACCGCGGCGACTGAAGATGAAGTAGATGGCAGGCAGCATGTCGCGCTCCGCCATCTGGGCCACCACAAAACCCAGGGGCGGAGCCTCGGGCTGGGGTGGTTTCGGTGTTTTCGGACCCTTGCGCTGGCTGCCCTTGGGGGCGCGCCACACCTTGCAGTTGGGATGGAGCCCGGTGCCCTCGTCGTTGAGCAGGGGGTGCAGTCCCTTGGCACTGCAAAAGCTGAAGGCCAGCGGCACCGGCCGGTGGTCACTGAGCACCAGCTGGGTGGGCCCATGCACTCTCTCTATCCAGTCGGTGAGCTGGCCGGCATTGGCCACCGTTGCCGAAAGAGCCACCAACTGAATCGGCAGCGGGCAGTGAATGATCGACTCCTCCCAGACGGTGCCGCGCTGGGAATCGTTCATGTAGTGGCACTCATCGAGCACCACCGCCTCCACGCCCTCAAGCGGGTCATCTCCCGCATCGGCTTCCGCGTAGAGCATGTTGCGGAAGATCTCGGTGGTCATCACCACCACCTGGGCCTCCCGGTTGAGGCTCATATCACCGGTTAGCAGCCCCACCTTGTCGGCACCAAACTGCTCCCGGAAATCGCGCAGTTTCTGATTAGAGAGGGCCTTCAGCGGCGTGGTGTAAAAAACTTTCTGGCCGTGGGCCAGAGCGCGGTAGATGGCGTACTCACCCACCAGGGTCTTACCGGAGCCCGTGGGGGCGCTCACCACTACCGAGTGGCCCTGGTTGAGCGCGTCGATCGCCTCGAGCTGGAAGTCGTCGAGCGGGAAGGGGAAAATTGCTGCAGGATCCAGCCCATTGGGCGCCGTTTCAGGCACGCTGCTATTTGAGCTGGATCATGAAGCCATCCTATGAGGGAGGAGCCTGTTCCGCCTCGGGCAAGCTCTAGTAGCAACAGGCCGTGGCACAAGCTCGGATTTAGCGTTTGCGGAGCAATGTCCGGTCGTTGACACAACCCGGCACCACCTCTCCCCCCTCAGGGGAAAGAGCCGCCAGCTGGCGGGATGAATTGCGGCGTCAACTTGCAGCCATTCCCCCCCAGCGCCGCCGCGGCCTGCGCAGCTTTGCCCCCGCCGCAACCGCCGCCACCCTTGATCTGGCAACTCCCGGTAGCAGGAGTGCCCCCCTGCTGGATCTAGCCAGCAACGACTACCTAGGTCTGAGCCGTCACCCCGAGGTGGTGTCAGCCGCCCAGGCCGCCGCGGCCAGCCAGGGACTGGGGGCAGGAGCATCGAGGCTGGTGAGTGGCAGTCGGCCGGTGCATGACGAGCTGGAGGCAGCGCTGGCGGCCTGGCTGGGGCGCGAGCAGGTGCTGCTATTTCCCAGCGGCTTTCAGGCAAACCTGGCGGCGGTAGGGGCCCTAGCTGATCGCCACAGCCTGGTGCTGGCCGACCGACTGATCCACCACTCCCTGCTCACCGGGGTGCGCGCCAGCGGTGCCCGGCTGCAGCGCTTCGCCCACAACGACCTGGCCCAGCTCGACTCCCAGCTGCAAGCAGCCCGCCGGCGCGCTCCCGGACAGCGGCTGCTGGTACTGAGCGAGAGCCTGTTCTCGATGCAGGGCACCAGTGTGGATGTGGCGGTCCTGACGGCCCTCTGCGCCGAACACGGCGCCGCCCTGCTGCTCGATGAGGCCCATGCCCTGGGAGTGCTCGGCCCCGGCGGACGGGGCTTGGGCCACAACCAGCCCGAAATCGCCCTGATCAGCGGCACCTTGGGCAAGGCTTTTGGTGGCGGCGGGGCCTTTCTGGCCGGCGATGCCCTGGTGGGGGACTGGCTGCTGCAATCCAGCGGCGCCTACCGCTACACCACGGCCCTAGCCCCACCATTGGCCGCCGGCGCCCTGGCCGCCCTGGCCCTGATTCAGGCCGAACCCCGCAGCGAGGCCCTGCTGCAGCGAGCCGCCCGTTGGCGCACATGTCTGGAAGCGGCCGGCTGGCCGCGGCCGCCAGGCACCGGGCCGATCCTGCCGCTGCTGGTGGGCGACGATCACCGGGCTCTCGAGCTGCAACAACGCTTAGAAGCAGCCGGCCTCTTAAGCGTCGCCATCCGCCCCCCCACCGTGCCTGAAGGCACGGCGCGGCTGCGGCTGGTGCTGCGCCACGACCTACCGGCGGGCACATTGGAGCGATTGCTCACAGCTCTGGGGAGTCCTGCATGCAGCTGATCGCCATGCACGGATGGGCCGGCGATGCCCAGGGCTGGGAACCATTCCAAAGCGCCTGGAGCGCCCGCGGCTGGACGTGGCAGTGCGGCGAACGGGGCTACGGCGGGCAAGCTCCCAGGCCGGTGGCCTGGCAGAGCGACCAGGGCCTGAAGCTGGTGATCGCCCACTCGCTGGGCCCCCATCTGCTGCCCGCCTCCGTGCTGGCCCAGGCCGATGCGGTGGTGCTGCTCGCCAGCTTTGGCCGCTTTGTGCCCGAGGGCCCCGGCGGCGGCCGGCTGCGCAGCGCCGTGGCGGCCATGGCAAGCCAGCTGGCCGGCCCCGAAGCCAGCGCCATGCTCCAAACCTTCATGGAGCGCGCCGCAGCCCCCCAACCCTCCAGCCTGCTGCCCCCTGGCATCGCCGCCGCCCCTATTGCTGCCTCCGGCCGCCAGCGGCTGGCGGAAGATCTAAACCTATTGGCGGCCACGGCGGGGCTACCGCCTGGCTTCCCGCTCCAGGCTCGGCTGTTGATAGTGGAGGGCGGCGAGGATCAAATCGTGAATCCACAAGCCCGCCACCAGCTGCGCAACCTCCTACCTGCCGCCGACAACCTGGTGCTGGCGGGCGTGGGGCATTGCCTGCTCAGCCCGGCCCTCGTGCCCACCGTGTGTGGCTGGATAGAGGGCCTGCCGTGAACGCAAATCCAGTGCGCGACACGGTTTTGAGAGACACGCTTTTAAATGACAAGCTTTTAAATGAAGCAGGTTTCAGCGCGCGAGTGAGCAGCCGCTTCGGCCGCCACGCCGCCGGCTATGCCCGCCATGCCCGCCTGCAGCAGGGGGTGGCCTGGCGCCTGGCCCACCTGTGCGCGCCCCTCCACCTTGCCGCCGGCCCCCGGGCCGATCTGGGCGCGGGCTCCGGGCTGGTGGGGCAGGCGCTGCGGGCTCAGGGATGCCAGGGAGCCCTCCTGCAGCTTGATATCTGCCCCGAACTGCTGGCCCATAACCCCCAAACCACTGCCGGCGGCCAGCTCAGCTGGGACCTCAACTGGGGGCTGCCGGAGCAACTGGGCCAGGCCTCCCTGCTCACCTCCAGCTTCGCGTTGCAGTGGCTGGAGAATCCCCCAGCCCAAGTACAGCACTGGTGCGAGCAGTTGCGGCCAGGGGGCTGGCTCGGCCTGGCAGTGCCGACAAGCGCCAGTTTTCCCCAGTGGCACCAGGCCGCCGCGGCTGCAGGGGTGCCCTGCACAGCTCTGAGCCTGCCCGACGCCGAAGCCCTGCTGGCCGCCGCCAGCAGGGGCGGCCTGATGGCTCACTACAGCCGCCGGCTGCGCTTCAGCCGCGCCTACGGCAGCGGCCTCGGCTTTCTGCAGCAGCTACAGGGCCTCGGGGCCAGCGCCAGCCGAGCCAACCGCCTCAGTGCGGCCCAGTTGCGCCGGCTGCTGCACTGCTGGCCAGCAGATGGCTGCGTCAGCTGGGAAGTATTAGTGCTATTTGGTCAGCGACCCGGCCCATGAGCAGCTGCAGCAACGCCCTGGTGATCTGCGGCACCGACACCGACGTGGGCAAAACCGTGGTGAGCGCCCTTGTGGTCCAGGGGCTCGGGGCCACCTACTGGAAACCGGTACAAAGCGGACTGGAAGGCGGCGGCGACTCGGGCCGCCTGCAGGCCCTGCTGCAGCTGCCAGCGGAGCGGTTGCTACCGGAGGCCTACCGGCTGCAGACGCCGGTGTCACCCCACTGGGCCGCCGAACTAGAGGGCATCACGATCGACCCGGCCCGGCTGGCCCTGCCGGCAATGGCCGGAGCATTGGTAGTTGAGACCGCCGGTGGGTTGCTGGTGCCCCTGCGCCGCGACTGGCTGCAAATCGATCAGCTAGCCGCCTGGAGGCTGCCGGTGCTGCTGGTGGCCCGCAGCGGCCTGGGCACCCTCAACCACACCCTGCTGTCGGTGGAGGCCCTGCGCCAGCGCTCCATTCCGCTGTTGGGACTAGTGCTTAATGGCCCGCTCCATCCCGACAATCCCGCCACCCTGGCCGCATTGGCCCAAGCGCCGGTTCTAGCCCAGCTGCCACCTTTAGAACCGCTCACCGCCTCCGGGCTGGCTGCCCAATGGCGGGCGCAAGATCTGGGCCGTACCCTGACGGCAGCCATGGGCGCAGCCCCCAACCCCCGACGATGAGCAAGCAGCACTGGTTAATAAGTGGCGCCCTAGTACTGCTTTGTGGCGGCGTGTTGGTGCTGTTCACCGACGTGGAAACCTCCCTGGTGCGCTGGGTCAACTGCGGGCCGCTCTCCAGCGCAGAGGAGCAGCAGAGCCGCATCTGCCGTTAAGGCCCCGCCAGGATCACCGCCTCGGCATCGGCCCGCGACAAGCCATAGGGAAAGTGACGCACGCACACCTGGCCGTCGCTGTGCCAGCTCACTTTGAGCTCGTCCACCTCCAGCTCAATCTGGGCGCTCCATTCAGGGCGGTGCAGGTCCCAGAGGCAGGGATTGGCGCGCTGCCGCTTGGCACCCAACTGCTCCAGCCAGTGCTCCAAAGCAGGCAGGGGGTGGTGGTACAGCGGTGTCTGGGAACTGGGCATCTCGGTCATGAAACCAACCCTGTCACGTTGGTGGGAGCGCCCTCAGGCCACCAGCTAGGCCATTGCACCAATTGGGCGCCGCGCATCCAGGCCACTCCCACCCCCAGAACCAAGCTCAACACCAGGGCAAAACCCAGCAGCAGCAGCGCCAGCCACTCGCCACCAGAAAGTTCACGCCGCACCGAAACAGGCCGAGTAATGCTGGTCGGGGGCGGTGCAACGGGGCTACTGGGTGCCGAAGGCGGGCGCAGCTGGTCGTCGTAGCGCTGGCGCAGGGCCGGGTCGCTCAGCACCCCATAGGCCTGCTGCAGCTGCTGGAAAGCCAATGCAGCCTCCCCAGCCGGCAGCACGGTGGTATCGGGGTGGTAGCGCTTGCTCAGCCCCCGGAACGCTTGGCGTAGCTCCTGGGGCGAGGCGCTCTGCTGCACCTGGAGCAACGTGTAATAACTAAGTGGGGAGCTGGCCAAGGGCAGGGCGCCGGGAAAACGATCCGGTCTGCGGGATCCTAGAGATCAGAAACCCGTTACCAAGCTGGATGGCTCGCACCCTCACCGGCAATGCCCTCTGGCAGGAGCTCGGCTGGCAGCCCAGCCCAGCCCAAGAACAGTCGCTGGGCGACCTGCAGGTGCAGCTGCGCCAATGGAATAGCAAGCTCAACTTGACCCGGCTGGTGGAGGACGACGACTTCTGGATAGCCCAGGTGTTTGACAGCCTCTGGCCCCTGGTGCCCCTGCTGCAATCGGGGGCAGCCCAGGCACCGATGCGGCTGATCGATGTGGGCACCGGCGGTGGCTTCCCCGGCCTAGCGCTAGCGATCGCCTTTCCCCAGGCCCAGTTGACCCTGGTGGATTCGGTGGGGCGCAAGGTGGAGGCGGTGCAGGCCATGGCCGCAGCGCTAGGGCTTGGGGAGCGAGTGCAGCTGCGCTGCGAAAGGATCGAGCGCACCGGCCAGCAGCAGGCCTGTCGGGGCCAGTTCGACTGGGCCCTGGCCCGGGCCGTGGCCAGCGCGCCGGTGGTGGCCGAATACCTGGTACCGCTGCTGCAACCCCAAGGGCGAGCCCTGCTTTATCGCGGCCAGTGGTCAGCCGATGACCAACGGGACCTCAGCGCCGCCCTTATCCCCCTGAAGGCTGGCATCGACCAGTGCATGGCCAGGGAATTACCTAGTGGCCGGGGTAGCCGCCACGCCCTGGTGGTTAAACCGCTGGCCCCCTGCCCGCGCACCTATCCCAGGGCCGTGGGGCTGCCGGCTAAGCAGCCCCTGGGCGCGGCAACGTGCGCTTGAGCCGCACCGGCGAAGGCACACCAAGGGGAAGAATTTCCTGGCCGTCTAGCTGCTGCTGCAACTCGGGCAACTGCTCATAAGCAACCCAATGGATGCAATCAACGGGACAGGTATCGATCGCCTCTTGTATCAGCTCGGTGGCGTCGCCGTCCTGGCGAATCGCCCGGGAGCGGCCCCAGTGGGGCTCGACCGCAAAGGTGTTGACGGCCACGTGGGCGCAGTAGCGGCAGCCAATGCAGACAGCCTCGTCAACCCATACGGCCTTCTGACCCAAAGCTCCACCCAACAGTGGTTCGTGACCACTACGACGTGACTCGGGGGAAAAGGCGGTGGCGGTGAACGCCAGGGAGGGATCAACCATGCCGGGGTGAGCTCCCGGATCTAAGCCCAACGGGTAACCACCAATTCAATGCAGCCGTCTTGCTGCTGGGCTTGCTCGCTCACCTGGAAACCCTCCTCAGCCGTGGCGGCCAGAATGCTGCGCAGGGCATATCGCTGATTGAGCTGGGCCAAGAAGCGCTCCACCGGCACGGCCTGATTCCAGAGGTCGAGATCGGTCACCAGCTCATAGCTACCGGTTTCAGGATTGAGGCGAAAACCGATATCAGCGCCATTGGCCTGGGCCACAGCCAGCTGGGCCTCCACGGTTTGGCCGCGATAACCGCGCACCATCAAACTTCCCTGCCTTGGGCCATGGCCCAGATCCTCGAGAGCCTCGAGCAAGGACTGGCGATCACGGAGCTCGGTCTTGATGGTGCTGAAGTGCGACATCGATCTAGGAAGAGGTAATCGGTTCAGGAGAGGGACTGGAACTGGCTTTGCTGCGCCTGTTGCTCGCAGAGAAAGGCCTCAGCCGTTGACCGGCGCTGCTGCACAACTCCAAGCCTGGCCTCAATGCGCTCAGTGAGCTGCTCGCACGCCATGCCATTCAGCCCTTCCACCAGCTCATCGACGCGCCCATCGGGGTGGATTCGATAACGGATGGTGAGCTGTTCCATCCCACGCTGGAAAGGTTCGAAGATGTTAACCAGGAAATCCTGCTCCCGTTCAGCTGAGCAACCCCTCCTCCACCAGGGTCTGCAGACGCTCCAACACCTCCGGCTGCTCGAGCTGCTCAAGGGCCAGCCGGGCCTCATCGCGCACACCCGATTCGAAATCGTTGAGCATGGCGTGCAACAGGGACTCAACCACCAGCTGCTGCCGAGGCTCCACCAGCTCGCCGTAGATGCGACCGAGGGCCCAGGCGCTGTTGCTGCGCACCGCCGGCTCACTGTCGATGCGCATGCTGAGCAACAGCTGGGCCGCAGCTGGATCGGCCTTTGCCGGCCCGGTGCAGCCCGCCTCAGCCAGGGAGCTGGCAGCCCAGAGGCGCACCGCGGAGATATCCACCTGCAGGGAGCGGATTAGGGGATTAAGGATTGGAGCGTCGGGGTAGTTGCCCAGGCTCCAGGCCACGGCCTTGCGCACGTAGCCGTTGTCATCTGAGACCAGCAGGCCCAGCAGGGGCTCAACCGCCTGGGGGCTGGGGTTGCGGCCCAAGGCGTAGACCGCGCTCATCCGCAGGATCGGGCAGCTCTCCGTCAGCAGCGGCAGCAACAGGGGCAGGGCCCGGGGATCACGGTGTTCACAAAAAATGCGCAAACCCTGCAGCCACCGCTCCTGGCTGTCTGCCCCTGCATCGCCCCGCAACAATGCCAAGCCCAGATCGCACTCGGCCGCCACATCACTGGCCGTTGGATCACTGCTATCAAGATCGTCGAGCGGATCACCGCGCAGCTCTTCTGCCAGCTCCTGAGCCAGCATCTCGGGGTCGAGGTACAGCTCCTGGGGACTGCCACCGAAGGGACTCTCCCCACCGGACGGCTGATCGGACTGGGGAGAAACGCTCACAACGTTGAATCAGCCAATCGGGGCGGGGGCCGCCATGTCACCTGGCAACCAGATGCGGGCGCTCACGGCAAACAGGGCCAGACCAAACAACACCACAATCGCGGCCGGCAGCAGGGTGGAGCGAAAAAATTGCACAGCCGAGGCGTTTGCGAGTGCTGGCTTCCATCATCGCCCCTAGGGTTCTCCGAATAACGCCTATGTGATGGCAGATAAGAGTTCCGGCAGCTGGCGGCGTCTAACAGCTGTGACCGCCGAGGGAGTAGCCAGCGGCACCCCGCTGATGGTGGGCAGCAAGTTGCTGCAGGGCTGGCTCACCGCTAGCGGAGTTCCTCTTGCCCTGATCGGCCTGATCCCGCTAGCTGAGCTGCCTTACACCCTCAAGCTTTTCTGGGCACCGCTTTTAGACCGCTGGCCGATCGCCTGGCCCGATCGCCGCCGCGGCTGGCTGCTGCTGATGCAGCTAATCCTGGTGCCTGTGATTGCGGCGATGGCCCTGCTGCAACCCAGCACTAATCCAGCCAGCCTCACCGCCATCGGCATCGCAGCCCTGGTGCTGGCCGTCTGCAGTGCCACCCAGGACATTGCTGTCGACGCATACCGCACCGACCTCCTGCCCGAGGCGGAGCGGGGGCCAGGTGCTGCCGGAGCCACCCTCGGCTACCGGGCCGCCATGCTCGCGGTGGGTGCCGGTGGCTTCCTGCTGGCTGATCGCTTTGGCTGGCCGGCCGCCTTCCTTGCCGCCGCAGCTCTGCTGGCGGCCGTAGTGCCCTTCACCATCTGGGCCCCGGCCCTGCAACCGGTGCAACACCCGGTCACGAGCCTGCGGCAGGCGGTGCTTGGTCCAACGCGGGAGTTCCTGTTCCGGGCGGGACCAAACCGGGCCTGGCAGTTGCTGCTGCTGGTGCTGCTCTACCGCTGGCCCGATGGCCTGCTGAACGCCATGGCCATCCCCTTCCTGAAATTGCAGGGGTTCAGCGATGCCCAGATCGGCTTGGTACAGGGGGGCTGGGCGATTGCCGCCACCATGGCCGGCACCGTGATTGGCGGCGTGCTGTTTGCCCGGATCGGCATGAACCGCTCCCTGTGGCTGTTCGCAATCGCCGGCGTTTGCGGCAACCTCACCTATTGGGCCTTGGCCCAGTTCAATTGGGGCTTCGGCGGGCTGATCGCCGCCGTGAGCCTGGAGAACCTGAGCGGAGGCATGGTGGGCGCGGTGTTTGTGGCGCTGCTGATGAGCCTCTGCAACCCGCGCTTTTCGGCCACCCAGTACGCCCTACTTTCCGGCATCTACGCACTGAGCCGCTCGCTGCTGTCGGCCCCGGCCGGCGTGGTGGCGGGCAACGTGGGCTGGCCCATGTTTTTCCTGGCTACGGCCGCTGCCGCTATACCCGCTTTTCTGCTGATGCTGCAGCTCACCCCCTGGGGGGAACAGGAAGCACGCGGCGCCTTCGATCCCAGCCGCGACGCCACCTGATCAAGCTCCAGCTCACGCCGGCTCCAGGCTGCCCTCGAGCCGGCGACGTAGTTGGCCGCAAGCTGCATCGGCATCGAGACCGCGGCTAGCCCGCACACTGACAGCCACGTGGCGATCGATCAGGGCCTGTCGAAACGCTTCCACTGCGCCAGGGGCCGGACGCTGGAATTCCTCCTCGGCAATTGGGTTGTAAGGGATCAGATTCACATGACTCTGGAAACCACGCAGGAGCCGCGAAAGGGCCTCCGCATGGCGGGGCTGGTCGTTTAGCCCGCCCAGCAGGATGTATTCAAAACTCACCCGCCGGCCGGTGAGTTCAACGTAGTGGCGGCAATCGGCCAGCAACGCCTCCAGGGGATAGGCATGGGACGTGGGGATCAGCTCCTCCCGCAGCTGCTGGTCAGGGGCATGCAGGCTCACCGCCAAGGTGAACTGGGCCCGACCCAGCCGCTCTAGGGCCTGCTCCGCCAAGGTGGGCAGGCTTTTGGGGACCCCCACGGTGCTCACCGTGATCTGGCGCTGGGCCATACCGAGGTCGGTGCAGAGGCAATCGATCGCTGCCAGCACCGCCTCGCTGTTGAGCAGGGGCTCACCCATACCCATAAACACCACGTGGCTGGGGCGCTGGTCCATCACCTCACGCACGCTCAGCACCTGATCAACGATCTCGTGCACCGCCAGGGAGCGCTGCAGCCCCCCTTTCCCGGTGGCGCAAAAGCGACAGGCCATCGGACAGCCCACCTGGCTGCTCACACACACCGTGAGCCTGCCTTCAGCGGGGATGCCCACGGTCTCGAGGCTGAGGCCGTCGTGAGTACCCAGCAATAGTTTTGTGGTGCCATCGCGGGCGACGCTGCGGTGCAGCTCCCTCGAGCGACCGATCCAGTCGGAGGCACCACTGGGGGGCTGGCCGGCCAGCTGGTCCCGGAAAGCCTTTGGCAGCACCGTTACCTGGTCGAGGCTGCGGGCTCCCTTGGCGTAAAGCCAATCGTGCAGCTGACGGCCGCGGAAGGCGGCTTGACCATGGCCAACAGCCCAATGCTCCAGGGCCGGCAAACCCATCCCCAGCAGGGGAGTGGCTAGCGGCGCAGCGGGCGATGTGCTCAAGACCAGATCAGCAAGCCGTGGCCCAGCTTCCACTCCGCCACCAGCAGGGCAATAAAACCGAGCATGGCCATGCGGCCATTGAGCAGCTCGGTGTGGGTGTGGAAGCCAAATCGGGGCAACCGGCGCTGGGGCACCGGCGTGTTCAGGCTGGTGCGGGCGGAATCACTCATCGGTGAGCAGACCCTCTTCCTGTAGGCCCTCGAGGGCAGCGGGATCAGCGATCAGCTCCTCCTCCAGACCCTCCTCAACGGATGGCCTGGTAAAAGCTGCCGTGCCGCTGGCGCTGGCTTCGATGCCATGGCGGCTGCGAGTTGCCTCAAGATCCGCATCGGAGGGATCATCCAGTACGGCCATCGACGCCGCCGGGGCAGGCATCTCGACTGTGTAATCGGGACGCAGGTTCTGCATACGGCGGTAGCCCATGGCCTCCTCTTCGAGGATGTCGGGATGGGGGCCCGCCTCTGCCCGCAGCTCCTCTTCGAAGCCGCTGAAGCCAGTACCAGCAGGGATCAGGCGGCCGATGATCACGTTCTCCTTGAGACCGCGCAGCCAGTCGCTCTTGCCTTCAATCGCCGCCTCAGTCAGCACACGGGTGGTCTCCTGGAAGGAGGCAGCCGAGATGAAGCTGTCGGTGTTGAGCGAAGCCTTGGTGATACCAAGCAGCACCGGTGTGAACTCGGCGGGTGCGCCGCCGGTGATTGCCATGGCGCTATTGACCTGCTCCACTTGACGCAGCTCGATTAGCTCACCGGGCAGCAGGGTGGTGTCCCCGGCATCCTCGATTCGCACCTTGCTGGTCATCTGGCGCACGATCACTTCGATGTGCTTGTCGCTAATAGCAACTCCCTGGCTCTTGTAGACGTTTTGCACCTCCGTGACCATCCGGAACTGCAACTTGGAGATCGCCTCCTGGGCCGCGTCCATGGTGGGCTTGCGGCTGCGCAGATCTTCGAAGAAGCACTCCAGCAACTCGTGGGGATTGATCGGGCCGTCGGTGAGCGATTCACCGGCATGCACCTGCTGGCTATCACTCACCATCACGTTGCGACCCAACAGGATTGGGTACTCGGTGATGGCATCGTCGTGCTCGATAACCGAGACGGTTATCGAGTCATCGTCATCACCCTGCTTGATCTGCACGGTGCCACTCTTGCGGCAGAGAATTGTGGATTCCCGCGGACGGCGGGCCTCCAACAGCTCCTCGATACGGGGCAGACCCTGCACGATGTCGCCTGTCTTTTGACGTTCGAACACCAGCAGGGCTAGGGCGTCACCGCGCTGCACCAACTCGCCATCACGCACGTGCAGCACGGAGTCGGGCGAAACCATGTAGGGGCGACCGAGGCGAATCGTGAGGGTGCTGCCGTTGATGGCCTCCACCTGACCGCAGCAAGGGGCTTCGACCCCTTCCGCCAGCCGGTCCCCATCGACGATGCGCTGCTCAACCCCAACCTCACACTTGGCCGAACCAAGCTCGATGTTGCGGGTGTCGCCATCGCGCTCGACGATCAAACGGCGAATCGGCTCGCCATCGACCAGATCAGGCAGCTGAACCACTCCATCCTCCTTGCAGAGGATTTGGGTGGTGGCCACCACATCACCGCGCTTCACAGCAATGCCGTCTTGCACCTGGAGATCGGTGTGGGTGGAGCCGTGGCTGGCATCGGAGAGGGTGTCGCGACGCACAAGCAGGGTTTCCAAAATCGTGAGCTGCAGGCGCTCAATCGTCTTAGCCCGCTTGTCAGACACCGCCTCCACATCCACCGTCATCTGGGGAGTGGTGTCGATGGTTTCCAGAATCAGCTGGGTGCGCAACAGCTCCACTCCATCAACGCTCTTGATCAGCTCGCCATCCTTAAAGGCCAGGCGTTGGGTGGCCTTGAGATTCAAAGAGGGGCCGCCAGACTGCTTAACCGCGCCCAATTCGGGAAGGTGGGCAGCATCTGGGATGGCGTACTCCTCAACGGGACGCAGCAGCAGGGCCCCACCGTCGGGGGTTTCAACTGACTCAACAAACAGAATCGCCTCTGCCTTAAGACCCTTGGCGATCTCCTCGCCAGGGGTAACCATCTTGCCGTCAGCAAATTTGCTGATGGTTTTGCTATCGGAAACCAGGTGCAGAGTGCCTGAGCGCACAATGATTTCCCGAAGAATGTCGTTCTTCTGGGTCACCGTGACGATGCCTGCGGTCTGGCTGAAGATGTCCTTCACTACCTCGGTGCCGGCCTCAATCCACTGGCCGTCCTCAATCATCAACAGGGAAATATCCTTGTTGATCTCGTGGGTTTCCTGGGGGATCCACAGCAGGGTTCCGCCCTTGCTCACCTCGTAGCCGTTCTTGGCGCTACGGGCTTTCTTGATCGAAAGGCCAGGGGCAAACTTGACGGTGCCTCCGGTCTGGGTGCGGAAGCGGTCGTCAGCGAGCTCCGCGATCACCTCACCGTTAGCGATCTTGCTGCCCGGGGCGGTATTGAGGCGGTAGCGGATGTTGTCCTTGCCCTCGAGGTGCCAGATCTCGCCGGAGTGGGTGGATTCACCAACCAACTTGCAGTCTTTGAGGGTGAGACTGGAGGTAACAATTTGTACCTCGCGGGAGTCACCGGCGCTGTCGCGCAGGCGCACGGCGCCGCCGTACTCGCTCACCAAGCGGCTTTCGGCCAGCACTTCCCCGGTGGTGACGGGCTTGTTGCCGCCGACCACGGGCAGGGCATTGGGGGGCAGGTTGTAAACGTCTCCGCTGAACACCCACATCCGGCCCAGGCGCTGGGCCTTGAGGGTGATGTTGCCCTGGCGGTCGGTGACCTCCTTGGGCTGGATCGCATCCTCGTAACGAACCTGACCGGCCAGGTCGCAAATCACGTCCTTGGTGGCCTTCTCAATACTCTTTTTAACCGTCACGCCAGCAGCGATCTGGGCCAGGATCGTATCTCCGGGCACGGTGTCGCCATCAGCGACAAACAGGATCGAGCCGCTAATAATATCGAGCTTTTGCAGCTTGCCCTTACCCGTGGGCTTAACGCTGAGGGTGAAGTCTGTTTCGGCTAGCTGGGCCTCCACACCGTGGGGGGTGCGGAAGGGGCGCACCCGAGCCTTGGGCCCGAATTCGACCGTGCCATCTACTAATGAGCGCACCACGCCGGATTCGGCCGTGGACACACCACCGGTGTGGAAGGTCCGCATCGTCAGCTGGGTGCCGGGTTCACCGATCGACTGGGCAGCGACGATGCCGACGGCTTCGCCCAGATCAACCAGCTGGTTGTGGGCTAGGGCCCAGCCATAGCACTTACGGCACACCGAGCGGGAGGCCTCGCAGGTAAGCGGCGAACGCACCTTCACCGTTTTCACACCACCTGCCTCGATCCGGCGCGCCAGGATCGGATCGATCTCACCGTCGCGATCAACAATGATTTCGCCGTCCTCTGCCACCACGGGCTCGGCTGCTAAGCGGCCGATCAACCTGGAACCAAACCTGCCTTTCTCATCAGAATCGATCGGAATGCTGCGGGTTGTACCGCAGTCGTCTTCCCGCACGATCACGTCCTGGGCTACGTCTACCAAGCGACGGGTGAGGTAGCCGGAGTCTGCTGTACGCAGGGCGGTGTCCACCAAACCCTTGCGGGCGCCGTAGGAGGAGATCACGTATTCGGTGACCGTCAGACCCTCACGGAAGTTGGTGCGAATCGGCAAGTCAATGATTTCCCCCTGGGGGTTGGCCATCAAGCCGCGCATGCCCACTAGCTGGCGCACCTGGGACATATTGCCCCGGGCGCCGGAGTTGGCCATCATCCAAACCGAATTGAGTGGATCGTTCTCGTTGAAGTTGCGGCGAACCGCAGCCACGAGCCGTTCGTTGGTTTCGGTCCAGGTGTCGATCACCTTGGTGTGACGTTCAACCTCGGTGATCTCACCAAGTCGGTAGCGCTCTTCGGTTTCAGTGATCTGCTCCTCGGCTTCAGCCAGCAGGGCAGCTTTGTCACCAGGAATGCGCAGGTCGTCGACGGAGATCGAAACGGCGGCTTGGGTGGCGTAGTGGAAGCCGAGATCCTTGAGCTCATCAGCCAGTGAGGCCGTAGCAGCCGTGCCGTGGTGCTTGTAGGCCCAAGCGACCAGATTGCGCAGCGCCTTCTTGTCGATGATGCGGTTGCGGAAGGGTGGCGCCTGCTTGCTAAGCGCCTTGCTCGCCTTTAATGCTGCAGCAGCAGCAATTTCGAGAGCGGCTGCCTCGGCGGCCTTCTTGGCGCTCTTCTTGGTGGTTTTCTTAGCGGGTGTGGCTGTCATGGCTGCGCGCAGTTGATAGGCGTAAGAGGAAGGAAAACGGAAACCCGGAACCTTGAATCCGGAACGGCCGTCAGGTCGCAGCCACGGCGTCGATGATCGTGTGGTTGATCACGACGCGACCCACGGTGGTGAGCAGGTAGCGGCTAATAAGGGCACCATCTTCATCAAAGCGATCGCGACGGAACAGCCACTGCTCGATGCGAGTGCCATCGCTGAGCGTTTCTTCTTTTTGGGGCTGCTTGTCCTCGTCGTCGTTCTCCACCTCGCCGTTGAAACGCACCCAGATCCAATCGTGGAGGTGAAGATGCTTCTCCTCATAGGCATCGATCACATCGTCGAGGTTGGCGAAGGTCTTGGCCCGGTCGCCAAATTCAGGCTTGATGGCTCCAGGCTTTTCGGCCGTGAGGTAGTAAGCGCCAAGAACCATGTCCTGGGAAGGGGTGATGATCGGCTCGCCAGTGGCAGGCGAAAGGATGTTGTTGCTAGCCAACATCAACATGCGGGCCTCAGTTTGAGCTTCGATCGCCAGCGGCACGTGCACGGCCATCTGGTCACCGTCAAAGTCGGCGTTAAAGGCCGGACATACCAGTGGGTGCAGCTGGATGGCGCGACCATCAACAAGTTTCGGCTCAAAGGCCTGGATGCCAAGACGGTGCAGGGTCGGAGCTCGGTTCAGCAGGATCGGGTGACCTTCGATCACCTCCTGAAGCACCTGCATCACTTCATCGTCGGCGCGCTGAATCAACTTCTTAGCGGCCTTGATGTTGTTGACGATGTTCTGGCGGATCAGGCGATGAATCACGAACGGCTGGAACAACTCGATCGCCATCTCCTTAGGCAGGCCGCACTGGTGCATCTTCAGCTTCGGACCCACCACGATCACGGAACGACCGGAGTAGTCGACCCGCTTACCAAGCAGGTTTTGACGGAAGCGACCCTGCTTGCCCTCGATGATGTCGCTCAGCGACTTCAGAGCTCGGTTGTTGGCCCCCACCACGGTGCGACCACGGCGGCCGTTGTCGATTAGAGCGTCTACCGCCTCCTGCAGCATCCGCTTCTCATTGCGAACGATGATTTCAGGAGCCAGGATCTCCTGCAAACGGGCCAACCGGTTATTCCGGTTGATGACGCGGCGGTAGAGATCGTTGAGGTCTGAGGTGGCGAAGCGGCCGCCATCAAGCTGCACCATCGGGCGCAGGTCGGGCGGAATCACCGGGATCACATCGAGCACCATCCAGTCGGGACGGGCACCGGTGGCGATGAAGTTGTCGATCACGCGCAGGCGCTTGATTAGCTTGGCACGCTTTTGCCCCTTGCTGGCCTCAATGTCCCCACGCAGCTGCTCGGCGGTCTCGTTGAGTTCAAGATCTTCCAGCAGTTGCTTCAAGGCCTCGGCGCCGATGCCCACTACGGGCTCATTCTCAATATCCGAATCCTCGGCATAGATCTGGTCCTCGATCTCCAGCCACTCATCTTCCGTAAGAAGTTGCTTGTAGGTGAGGTCCTTGTGGTCGCCCGGATCGAGCACCACGTAGCAGTTGAAGTAAACAATCTGCTCCACATCCCGCAGGGGCATGTCGAGCAGGATCGCTACATAGCTGGGAATGCCCTTGAGATACCAAACGTGGGATACGGGGGCAGCCAGCTTGATGAAACCCATGCGGTGACGGCGCACCCGGCTCTCCGTCACCTCCACACCACAGCGCTCGCAGACGATGCCGCGGTGGCGCACCCTTTTGTACTTGCCGCAGTGGCACTCCCAGTCCTTGGACGGGCCAAAGATCTTCTCGCAGAAGAGCCCGTCCATCTCGGGCTTCAGCGTGCGGTAGTTGATGGTTTCGGGCTTGGTTACCTCACCCACCACTTGACCGTTGGGCAGCGTGCGCTGCCCCCACTGCATGATCCGCTCCGGCGACGCCAAGGTGATCTTGACGTAGTCGAAGTGGTTTTCGGTGCGGAGGTTGCTGTTGGACATCGGCTTGCAGCTCGCGGAGATCGAGAAAGGAATGGGAGGCACGGCTTCGCCCGCTGGAGGAGCGATCCGCGATCAATCAGCGATCAGTCGTCGTCATAGTCCGCGACGCCGAGGGATTCGTAGGTGGGGCGGCTAGGGGTACTGCGGCGGGGGTTGACGTCCTGCATCAGATCCACTTCTTCGCCGGCGGCGGTATAGACGGCGATGTCTAGACCCAGCGACTGAAGCTCGCGCATCAGCACCTTGAACGACTCCGGCGTGCCAGGGCGGGGAATCGGCTTGCCTTTAACGATGGCGTTGAGGGCCTCGTTGCGGCCCTGCATGTCATCGGACTTGACGGTGAGCAGTTCCTGCAGGGTGTAGGCGGCGCCATAGGCCTCAAGAGCCCAGACCTCCATCTCACCGAGACGCTGGCCGCCCTGCTGGGCCTTGCCGCCCAAAGGCTGCTGGGTAACCAGGGAGTAGGGGCCGGTAGAGCGGGCGTGGATCTTGTCGTCCACCAGGTGAACCAGCTTGAGAATGTGGGCGTACCCAACAGTCACGGGCTGGTCAAAAGGCTCACCGCTGCGGCCGTCGATCAACTGAATCTTGCCTGGGTTATCGGGGTTGTAGACCCATTCCTTGCCGGGCAATTTGGCGGCTTCCTCGAGGTAAGCCTGCACGGTCTGTTTCGACTTTTCAGCGCCGTGCATCTCGTCAAATGGCACCACCTTGACTCGGCAGTCGAGGTGGGAAGACGCCCAACCCATCAGGCACTCGAACACCTGGCCCACGTTCATGCGGCTCGGTACCCCTAGGGGGTTGAGCACGATATCGATGGGGGTGCCATCGGGCAGGTAAGGCATGTCCTGCTGGGGCAGGATCCGGCTGATGATGCCTTTGTTGCCGTGGCGGCCGGCCATCTTGTCGCCAACCTGAATCTTGCGACGCTGGGCCACATAGACCCGCACAACCATGTTGGCGCCGGGCGGCAGTTCGTCGCCCTGCTCGCGGGTGTAGATGCGCACGTCCACAACCCGACCCCTTTCAGTGCCGGGCACTCGCAGGGAGTTGTCACGGACGTCGCGGGCCTTCTCGCCGAAGATCGCGCGCAGCAGCTTCTCCTCTGGGGGTTGGTCGGATTCACCCTTGGGGGTCACCTTGCCCACCAAGATGTCGCCGCTTTCGACGTAGGCGCCGATGCGGATAATTCCCATCTCGTCGAGGTGGCCCAGGCTCTCCTCGGCCACATTAGGAATTTCTCGCGTGATCTCCTCAGGCCCAAGCTTGGTTTGACGGGCTTCGATCTCGTACTTCTCGATGTGAACCGAGGTGTATAGATCGTCATGCACTAGACGATCGCTCAGCAGGATCGCGTCCTCATAGTTGTAGCCCTCCCAGGGCATGTAGGCGATCAGCACGTTTTGCCCCAGGGCGATCTCGCCGCCCTCGCAGGCAGAACCATCGGCCAGCACTTGACCGGCAATCACCGGATCGCCCTGGCGGACGATCGGACGCTGGTTGAGGCAGGTGTCCTGGTTGGAGCGCTGGTACTTCTGTAGGTGGTGCACATGGTCGGTGCCCTGCTCATCGCGAATCACGATGGCTGTGGCATCGACAAAAGTGACCGTGCCATTGACCCGGGTGATCGGCACCATGCCGGAGTCGCGGGCCACCTGGGTTTCCAGACCGGTACCCACCAAGGGGCGCTCTGGCCGCAGCAGAGGCACGGCCTGGCGCTGCATGTTCGAACCCATTAGGGCCCGGTTGGCGTCGTCATGCTCCAGGAAGGGGATCAAGGAGGTAGCCACCGAGATCACCTGCACCGGCGAGAGCTGGACGTAATCGACCTGCTCAGGGGGCACCTTCTCAAAGTCCTGGCGGTAGCGCACAGGCACCAGATCTGCGGTGATGTAGCCATCGGAATTGGTGGGCACGTCGCCAGGGGCTACGCGGCACTCGTCCTCGAGATCAGCAGAAATGTAGATGGGATCACCGCTCTTGTGAACGATGCCCTCTTCCACCCTCCAGAACGGCGTCTCGATGAAGCCGTACTCATTGACTCGGGCGTGGGTAGCCAGGGAGCCAATCAAGCCTGCATTTGGTCCTTCCGGTGTCTCGATCGGGCAGATGCGCCCGTAGTGGGACGGGTGGATGTCGCGAACCGCAAAGCCGGCCCGTTCGCGGGTCAAACCACCTGGGCCCAAGGCGCTGATCCGGCGCTTGTGGGTTAGCTCCGCCAGCGGGTTGGTCTGGTCCATGAACTGACTCAGCTGGCTGGAGCCAAAGAACTCCTTGATCGCCGCCACTAGGGGCTTGGGGTTCACCAGCTGGGCAGGGGTAAGCGATTCGGTTTCACCGACCGTCATGCGCTCTTTGATGATGCGCTCGAGCCGGTTGAGACCGACCCGCACCTGGTTTTGCAGCAGCTCTCCCACTGAGCGCACCCGGCGATTGCCGAGGTGGTCGATGTCATCGAGGCTGGCGCCGCCCACATCGAGCTCGAGATTGATTAAGTAGTCGATGGTGCTGAGCACGTCCTCAGGGGTGAGGGTGCGCACCGCATCGGGGATGGTGAGGCGCAGCTTTTTATTGATCTTGTAACGACCGACGCGACCTAGGTCGTAGCGCTTGGCATCGAAGAAGCGGCTGTGCAGCAGGGTCTGGCCGCCGCTGACAGAGGGAGGCTCACCTGGACGCAGTTTTTTGTAGAGCTCAAGCAGAGCTTGATCTTCGGAAGAAATGCCCTCGTCGTTGGCCGACTCGATCGACTTCTGGTAATACTCGGGATGGCGAAGTTTATCGAGCACGTCGTTGTCAGACAGGCCGATAGCCCGCATTAACACGTGGGCGTTGATCTTGCGCGTCTTGTCGACACGAACGTGCAGCAGGTCGTTTTTATCAGTTTCAAACTTCAACCAGGCACCGCGGTTGGGGATCAGGCTGGCGTTGAAGGTTTTACGGCCGTTTTTATCCTGCTCGTCCTTGAAATAGACGCCAGGTGAGCGCACGATCTGGTTGACGATCACCCGCTCGGCACCGTTGATGATGAAGGTGCCTCGCTCGGTCATCAAGGGCAGCTCGCCAATGAAAACCTCTTGCTCCTTGATCTCCCCTGTCTCCTTATTAACCAGGCGACAGGTGACATACATCTGGGATGCAAAGGTCGCGTCACGACGCTTTGCTTCTTCAACGTCGTGACGCGGGCGCTTCAGGCGGTACTCGCTACCGATGAAGTGCAGCTCAAGCTTGCCGGTGTAGTCAGTAATCGGCGAAAAGCTCTCGAGCTCTTCGATCAGGCCCTTCTCCAGGAACCATTTGAAGCTCGCGCGCTGCACCTCCACCAAATCGGGGAGGTAAGTGGCGGTCTTGGCGACCTGGATCGCGCTGCTCATGCGGTGAACCTGCAGGAACGGGTGGATAAGGAGTGGGCAGTGGAACGCATCTGATGTCGCTCACCGCTGACTTGAATGCTCCGCAACCGACCACACAAACAGCCGCTCCCCTCGTAGGGAACGGCTGCCCGCGGGGGCATGCTTAACGGGGTCGCTTCAAGAATGCAGACGTCGACAACAAGCAGCGCTTCCGCTTCCACACCAATAAAACATCATACATTGTGAAGCGGCAGTCCGAACAGCCTTGCCGCGTTGGAACTGCTGGTATGAGCCACTTCTGTGAGGGTTTGCCCACGCAAATCAGCGACCCGGGCTGCTACCGCCGCCACAAAAGCCGGTTCGTTGCGCTTGCCGCGGCGGGGCACCGGCGCCAAGAAGGGGCAATCGGTCTCCACTAGGTAGCGATCGGCAGGCACCTGGCGGGCGCAGGCATGGGTGGCTTCCGCCTTGGGGAAAGTCACCGTGCCGCTAAAGCTGATGAAGAAACCGAGCTCTAAGAAACCAGCCATCTCTCCAGGATCTCCGCCCCAGCAATGCATCACCCCGCTAGGGCAGCCACCTAGGGAGGCCCGTTGCCTCAGCAAGGTCAACATCGGCTCGGCAGCGTCGCGGCAATGGACGATCACAGGCAGGTCTAGCTCCACTGCCAAATCAAGCTGGGGCTCGAGCATGGCCAGTTGGGCAGCCAGATTCTGCTCACGGAACAGATCGAGGCCGAGTTCTCCGATCGCCACAACCCGGCTATCAGCCTGGGCGGCTTGACGCAAAATCTCTGGCGTGTCGGGCTGCCAATGCTCGGTATCGAGCGGATGGACCCCTACGGAATAGCGCAACTCTTCAAAACGATCTGCCAAGGCGCGAATCGCTGGAATTTCCCCAGGCTCAACGCAGGCATGCACCAGGGAACGAACTCCAGCATCACGCCAGCGCTGGGCCACTTCCTCCAGATCGTCGTCGAAATTGCGAAAAACGATGTGGCAGTGGCTGTCAACCAAAACGGGCAAACCCGATTCGATCGATGCTGGCGAGGCAATCACGGACGGGACCTGGTTCAGGCTTGGGCGGCTGCGGCCGGCGCGGTCACCTGCTTCACAGCAGCACTGATGCGCGACTTCTGGTTGGCTCCGGTGTTGCGGTGAAGCACACCCACCTTCACAGCCTTATCAATCTTGCTGAAAGCTGCGTTCATAGTGGTTTGAACAACCGTCTTGGCGTCTTCACCAGGGGTCTGGGAGTAGGCGCTGCAAGCGGTGAAGCAGCGCTTCATCAAGGTGCGCAGGGCCGACTTGTAGGTGCGGTTGCGAAGACGGTTGCGCTCAGCAACCTCAATGCGCTTCTTCGATGAGGTGTTATTGGCCACAGGCGGACGGACGCTTGATCAGAGAAGGTAGATCCTACCGCCAGGCCCTCCTAAGAACCCTCACCGCCTGCAAGAGCTGTGCCGGCCTAACTTGACAATCTTGTAACCCTGAGCCTTTCCGTGGTCGCAACGCCTGTTGCCCTATCGATCAGCTGCCTGCGCGATGACGGTTCAAACGCCACCGCTGATCGACTGGCAACCATCGCCGAACGCACCAGTGGCGGGCGCCTGCGCGAGGAGATGGTTCGGGTCGAGGAGATCCTCTCCAGGGTGCAAGCGGAAGGCGATGCCGCCCTGATGGAGCTCACCGAACGCTTTGATGGCGTGCGCCCCGATCCCCTGCGGATTCCGCCACAGCGGCTGGCTGACGCCTGGCAAGCCACACCGGAATCCCTTAAGGACGCCCTGCGCCTGGCGCACCAGCGAATCCTCGCTTTCCACCAGCTTCAACTGCCGGCCGACCTGGCCGTCACCGGTCCCCATGGCGAACTGTTGGGCCGGCGCTGGCGGCCGGTGCAGAGGGCCGGCCTTTACGTGCCTGGGGGACGGGCTTCGTACCCCAGCACCGTGCTGATGAATGCGGTGCCGGCGCGGGTAGCCGGGGTGCAGCGGCTCGTAATGGTGACGCCCCCAGGCCCCGGCGGCGAACCCCATGAAACCGTGCTGGCGGCCGCCCACCTGGCCGGGGTCGAGGAGGTGTATCGGGTTGGGGGCGCCCAGGCGATCGGCGCCCTTGCCTTCGGTACCGCCACCATTCCCCGGGTAGACGTGATCAGCGGCCCTGGCAACCTCTACGTAACCCTGGCCAAAAAAGCGGTCTACGGCCGCGTGGCAATCGATTCGCTGGCCGGCCCCAGTGAGGTGCTGGTGATCGCCGACCACAGCGCCAGGGCAGACCAAGTAGCCGCCGACCTGCTGGCCCAGGCCGAGCACGACCCCCTAGCCGCCGCCATCCTGCTGACCACCAGCCCGGAGCTGGCCGCCGCCATGCCAGCAGCCCTGGAGGACCAACTTGAAAACCACCCCAGGGCTGAAATCACCCGCACCGCCCTCAACGACTGGGGGCTAATCGTGCTCTGCGACAGCCTTGGCCGCGCCGCCCAACTCAGCGATTGCTTCGCCCCCGAACATCTGGAGCTGCTGGTGCAAGACCCCGAAAGCCTGGCCGAACAGATCAAGCACGCGGGCGCCATCTTTATGGGTCCGTACACCCCAGAGGCCGTCGGCGACTACCTAGCCGGCCCCAACCACACCCTGCCGACCGCCGGCACGGCTCGCTTCGCCGGGGCCCTGAGTGTGGAGACCTTTATGCGCCACACCAGCCTGATCCGCTTTAACCGGGAGGCCCTGGAGGCCACCGGGCCTGCTGTGATCACCCTGGCCGAAAGCGAGGGGCTGCACAGTCACGCCGAGTCGGTCAGGCGCAGGCTGAACTGAGATGGGGGACTTTGCCTCGCCATGGTGACGTTTCACTCCACCCGGCTGGAACGCACCACCACGGCCAACTTCAGCTGCCACGACATCAGCGCCGACCTGCAGGATTTCGTGGATGCCACCGGAATTAGGAACGGTCTGCTGGTGGCCGCCGGCCAGCACACCACCACCGCCCTGGTCGTGAACGAGGCCGAGGAACGGTTGCTGGGCGACATCCAGCGCCACTTCCTGGCCCTGACGCCCCCCGACCGGGCCTACGCCCATAACGACCTGCATCTGCGGCCGGGGATTCCCGCCGATGAGCCGCGCAACGCCCATGCCCACCTGATCGCCCTGAAGCTGGGCAATCACCTCACCCTGCCGGTAGTGGACGGCCGCTTGGGCCTGGGCCGCTACCAGGCCGTGCTGCTGGTGGAATTGGATGGCCCCCGTCAGCGCCAGGTGCTGCTGCAGCTGTGCGGAGACGGAAGCGCGGTTGGGGGCTGAGCCTCAGCGCTTAACCAGATCCCGCACCCGGGGCTCTCCATCCACGATTTCACCGACCAGCACCTGTTCGGTGATGTTCACGAACAGGCCGTTCTCCAGCACGCCCGGCAGGTTGTTGATCGCCGGCTCCAGTCCCGCAGGATCGCTGATGCCAGCTGCGAATTTCACATCCAGCACGAGATTGCCCTGGTCGGTCACCACCGGACCAGCCTTCTTGACTGCCATGCGCAACTGGGCATCGCCACCCATCACGGCTAGCTGGGCTTGCACCTGACGCCAGGCACCGGGGAGCACCTCCACCGGCAGTAGGAAGCCGAGGTTGAGGGTGTCCACCAGTTTGGTGGAATCCACCACCACCACAAAGCGCTCGGCCCGCACTGCTACCAATTTCTCCTGAACGTGGCAGGCACCACCGCCCTTGATCAACTGAAAAGCGGGATCCACCTCATCTGCGCCATCGATTGCAAGATCGATACGCTCAATCGCATTAAGGCTCTTGAGCGGAATGCCGAGCTCAACTGCCAGCACCTCGCCTTGGAAGGAGGTGGTGACACCCACCACATCGCTGAGTTCACCGCTCTTGAGCTTGGCGCCTAGGGCCTGAATCATTAGGGCTGCGGTGGAGCCGGAACCCAGGCCGACCACCATGCCGCTCTGGATCTGCTCAGTGGCCGCAGCAGCCACTGCCTGCTTCATCCGGTCCTGCAGATCCGACATCAAATATTCCTGAATCGGCCGCGACCGTAGCAGTGCTCAACCGGAGTGGGGTAAGGCCGCCGGCTTGATCATCAGGCTGAGTTCCCGTTGACCCCGAACCACCGTGAGCGCCAGGGGCTCGCCAACGCTGCTGCGCTCAACACGCTCCAGCAGGCTCGCCGGATCGGGCACTGGCTGGTCTGCCACAGCCACCACCAGGTCACCGCGGCGCAGGCCAGCCGTTTCCGCTGGACTAGCGGGCAGCACCCTTTGCACTAGGGCACCATCCCGCTCTGGCAGCTGCAACAGAGCCTCGGGATCACGATTGTTGTCCCGGGCGCGGCGAGCAGTGAGCGGCACCAACTGCAAGCCCAGATAGGGGTGAATTACCTGGCCGCCGCTGCTGAGCTGGCTGGCCACACCTCGGGCCAAATTAATCGGTATCGCAAATCCCAATCCTGCGCCTGGTCCAGAGCGCACCAGGGTGTTGATACCGATCACCTCGCCACTGGCGTTGATCAGCGGACCACCGGAATTGCCTGGATTGATGGCCGCATCGGTTTGGATCAGATCGAGCCGCTTGTCGGAGAAGCCCAGGCTGTTGATATTGCGGTGCAGGCTCGAAACGATGCCCAGGGTCACGGTGCGTTCGAGCCCATAGGGGCTGCCCATGGCAATGGCCCAATCGCCCACCTCCAGGGCCTCGGAGTCGCCCAGGCGGGCGGAGCGCAAATCCCGCGCGCCGGAGATTTTGACCACGGCCAGATCGGTCACCGAATCTGCGCCCACCACCGCACCGTCCACATGGCGACCATCGGCCAAGGTGACCTCAACGCTGTCGACCTGATCGACCACGTGGGCGTTAGTGAGTACCAGGCCCTTGACTGCATCGATTACGACGCCAGACCCCTGCCCCCGCTCTCGCATGCTGCCGGAGGGATCGCCGAATAGATCGCGCAGCAAAGGATCGAGCAGGGCGGGATCAAAGGCTTGGCGAGCCACCTCGCGCTCGGTGTCGATCCGCACCACCGCTGGCGCCACGGCCCGAGCTGCCTCGGCCACAAAGCTGTGGGGAATGGCCTGCCCAATGGGATCGACCCCAGGCTCCAGAGCTAGGGCAGCAGCGCTGAAAGATCCAAGTCCCAGGGCTAGGCCGAGGCCGACCGTCCAAACCAGCCTGACGAAGGACAAGCTCGCCCCCACAACCCACTTCATCGACGCTCTTTGACGCATGGCTATGAGGCTAGGGAGCCCATCAAGCCGGCAGGGATTGGGGATAGGGGCAGGAAGGCGGTTGTAACGACCTAAATTGAATCCAGATCGCACAGCAGCTATGGCAGCCATTCCCCCCGGCACGCGTCAGCGATGCAGCCTTTGCCAGGTGGAAATCCAGGGCATGGTTGGCGGCAACGACCTAGTGCACTTCAGCCAGGGAGGCCCGGGCACCCGGGCAAAGCTCTGGGCACGGGTATGCCAATACCTGCGCACCGGCGAACAGCAAGCACAGTGCCTGAATCAGGACGCCAGCCAAAGGGGCACCGTCCAACAAAGCGATTACTTCGCCGAAGCCCCGATCATCGAAATACCTCCGGCGGCGGCTCCTGGCCCGTGAGCCGTCCATCCCCTAGGGTTATCGCTTGCCCGGCGGGCGTACCCTCTAATCACGGTTTGGCGCCTCGCTGAGCATTCAGCGCTTCGCTAAAAGTTCAGTTTTTTGCTGAACAGCTGTGGTTTGTAGGGCAGTTTTAGTACTGCACAAGCCGGCGGGCCACCTGCCCCCAGCTTCCCCGCCCCATTGCCCCACCCTCTCCTGCCAGACCTGGAGCGCCTAGCCCAAGCGGCTGTGGTGGCTACTGGCTTTGAGCTCAAAGGAGTGCATGTCTTCACCCATCGCATCCCCATGACGGTGCAGGTGCTGGTGCAGCGGGCTGATGGCAGTGACATCAACCTGGATGAGTGCGCTTCCCTTAGTGCACCGCTGGCCGAGGCGATCGAGGCAGCTGAGCTGCTTGGTGATGCTTATGTGCTGGAGGTCAGCAGTCCTGGCGTCAGCGACGACCTGCGCGACGATCGTGATTTCCGCTCATTTCGCGGATTTCCTGTTGTCGTGCTCTGCCGTGACAACCAAGGGCGCGAAGGGCTCCTCCTAGAGCGCGATGCGACGGATGTTCACATCAACATCCGCGGCCGCACTCAGCGCATCCCCCGAGACTCCGTGATCAGCGTCTGCCTGGTCACCCCATCCGAGTCCGACTGACCTTTCCCTGACCATTTCTCACCCCTGATCCATGGCCCTGGTTCTGCTCCCCGGTCTGAATAACCTGATCGAGGACATCAGCGACGAGAAGAAACTTGCGCCCGCCGTAGTGGAGGCTGCCCTGCGGGAAGCCCTGCTCAAGGGCTACGAGCGCTACCGCCGCACCCTCTACCTCGGGATCAGCGAAGACCCCTTCGAAGAGGACTACTTCTCCAACTTCGATGTGGGCTTGGACCTGGAGGAGGAGGGATACCGAGTTCTGGCCTCGAAGATAATTGTTGAGGAAGTTGAGAGCGAAGACCACCAGATCGCCCTTGCCGAAGTGCAGCAGGTTGCCGATGACGCCCAGATCGGCGACACGGTGGTGCTGGATGTCACCCCGGAGAAAGACGACTTCGGCCGCATGGCCGCCGCCACCACCAAGCAGGTGCTGGCTCAGAAGCTGCGTGACCAGCAGCGCCGCATGATCCAAGAGGAGTTCGCCGACCTGGAAGATCCCGTGCTCACCGCTCGGGTGATCCGCTTCGAGCGCCAAAGCGTGATCATGGCCGTGAGTTCTGGCCTGGGTCGCCCCGAGGTTGAGGCCGAGCTCCCCCGCCGCGACCAGCTGCCGAACGACAACTACAGGGCAAATGCCACCTTCAAGGTGTTCCTCAAGGAAGTGAGCGAGGTGGCGCGGCGCGGCCCCCAGCTATTCGTGAGTCGCTCCAACGCGGGCCTGGTGGTCTATTTGTTCGAGAATGAAGTTCCCGAGATCCAGGAGGGTTCGGTCCGAATCGTCGCCGTAGCCAGGGAAGCCAATCCCCCTTCCCGATCAGTCGGCCCGCGCACCAAGGTGGCCGTCGACTCAGTGGAGCGCGAAGTTGATCCAGTGGGTGCCTGCATTGGCGCCCGCGGCTCCCGAATTCAGCAAGTGGTGAACGAGCTGCGTGGCGAGAAAATCGACGTGATTCGCTGGTCGCCCGACCCGGGCCAGTACATCGCCAACTCCCTCAGCCCGGCAAGGGTTGAGATGGTGCGCCTGGTCGACCCTGAAGGCCAGCACGCCCACGTGCTGGTTCCCTCCGATCAGCTCAGCCTCGCCATTGGCCGCGAAGGCCAGAACGTGCGTCTAGCCGCCCGCCTTACCGGCTGGAAGCTCGACATCAAAAATGCCGGCGAATACGACCAGGCATCGGAAGATGCGGTCGTGGCTGAGCTGATTGCTCAGCGGCAAGAGGAGGAGGCTCTTCAGGCCGAAGCCGAAGCCCGCCTTGAAATCGAACAGGCCGCCCGAGCCGAGGAGGATGCCCGTCTGCGGGAGCTATATCCGCTGCCAGAAGACGAAGCCGGTTACTACGAGGAAGAGGAGGTGGCCGAGGCCGAATATGAGCCCGCTCCAGAGGAGGCGCCCCAGGCAACCGAGGCAGAGGCCCGGTGAGTCGCCGTGCCGTGCTTCGGCGCTGCGTTGCCTGCCGCGCGCTGCTGGATCGCCAGCAGCTTTGGCGGGTAATTCGGCTGGCCGAAGGGGGACTCGGGTTGGATCAGGGCATGGGCCGTTCGGCCTATCTCTGCCCCAACCAGGCGTGTCTAGAAGAGGCGAAACGACGTAAGCGTCTGCAGCGGGCCCTGCGCTGCCAGGTTGCAGATGCAATTGTCGAAACGCTGGAAAAGCGCCTGACCCCAGGCGCCGATCTCGCCTCTGAGGCAAGATGAACATTGGCCGCAGCGCGCGTGCGGCCTGGTGTGCCCCTCGGCCCCGCATGGCGGCCCTTGGGCCCCGACCCATGGAGACCTGAATGACCAGCAGCGGCAAAGTCAGAATTTATGAGCTGTCCCGGGACTTAGGTCTGGAGAACAAGGACGTGCTCGACGCCGCCGAGAAGCTGGGGGTTGCGGCAAAGAGCCATAGCAGCTCGATCAGCGACGACGAAGCGACACGGATTCGCTCCTTGATCGAGGGCGGCTCGAACGGCAGCAAGGCGGCGGCGCCGGCCTCTGCAGCTCCACCGAAAGCGATCCTCTCCGTCAAAAAGGCTGAGACCACCGCTGTCACATCACCCGCCCCTCCCCAGCCAGCCACCAGCCCCCGGCCGGTCGCTCCGGCGGCAGCCAAGCCGGTCATGCCACCGGCCCGTCCTGCCGCAGCTCCTGCGGGTAAGCCAGCCCAGCCCAACAAGCCGCCCTTGGCAAGCAAGCCACCCCTGGCCTCCAAGCCACAAGTGATTGCCAAGCCTCAGCTGGTCTCTAAGCAGCCGGAGGCTGCCAAACAGCCTGAGCTTGTAAAAGCACCAGAAGCTGTAAAACAGCCGGCGGCTGCCAGCAAGCCCATTTTGGTGAGCAAGCCACCGGCACCTAGCAAGCCACCGGCACCAGCAAGGCCCGCTGCTGCCTCACCCAGCAAGCCTGTGGTGATTGCATCCAAACCAGCTCGCCCCGCCACACCAGCCCCGTCCCGCCCGGCCCCTGCAGCCCCGGCACCAGCTGCGAGCCGCAAACCGGAATTGCCGATGCGGCCAGCGCCCGGCAAGCCCCAGCTGGTAGGTAGGCCCATCAGCACCCCTGCGGGCACCACCAGCAGCCGCCCGGCTCCGCCCGCAGGCAGGGCGCCCCTGAGTCAGCGTCCCGCCAGCCCCCAACGCGCTGGCGTGCCAGCTCCAACCCGTCCCGGCCAGCCTGGAGCTGGGGGCCGTCCTGGCCCAACCCCATTGGAGCTTGTCGGCAAGCCGATTCGCCGCGATAGCGCAGCCCCTGGAGCACCTACTGGCCTGGGAGCTCCCGGTCGCCCGGCTGCACCTGGCCGTCCGGGTATGCCAGCCGGCATGCGCAAGCCAATGGCGCCTGGCGAGCTGATGCAGCTCCAGAAGCCCTCCGGCCGCCCCACAGCTCCGCCGCCGCGGCGCCCCGGCGACCGCAGCGAAGCCCCAGCAGGTGCACCCAGCAGCCCCGGCGGCACCCCGGAACTGGTGCGACCTAGCGCAACCCCGCCAGCAGCCCCCAGAAGGCCTGGCTTCCGGGCGCCAACTCCCGCTGGTGCAGCAGGACGCCCCCGTCGCCCTGACTGGGACGACAGCGCCAAACTGGAGGCCCTGCGCAGCCGCACGCCGCAAAAGCAGCGCACCAAGGTTCACATCATCGGCGAAAACGATGATGCGCTCACGGCTGAAACCGGTGGCTACGCCGGTGAACAGGAGGCCTATGTGTTGCAGGCCAGCCTGGCCCGACCGGCCAAGCCCCGCACCGCACCCGCCCCTGCCGCCAAACCCATGGCGGCGATGCGCAAGCGCAAGAAGGAAACCACCCGCCAGAGGCAGCGCCGCCGGGCCATGGAACTGCGGGCAACCCGCGAGGCCAAGGCCGTTCGGCCCGAAATGCTGATCGTGCCGGAGGGCAACCTCACCGTGCAGGAGCTGGCCGAAAAGCTCGGCGTGGAAAGCTCCGAGATCATCAAGAGCCTCTTCTTCAAGGGCGTCATCGCCACGGTGACCCAGAGCCTTGATCTCTCCACAATCGAAGCGGTGGCCGAGGAATTCGGCGTACCGGTACTCGAAGACGACGTCGAGGCAGCGGCCGCCAAGACGGTCGAGATGATCGAGGAAAGCGATCGCGCCCACCTAATCCGTCGCCCACCCGTGGTGACCGTGATGGGCCACGTCGACCACGGCAAGACCAGCCTGCTGGACGCAATCCGCAAAACCAGGGTTGCAGCGGGCGAAGCCGGCGGCATCACCCAGCACATCGGCGCCTATCAAGTCGAGATCCCCCACGCAGGCGAACAACGCAAGATCACCTTCCTAGACACCCCGGGCCACGAGGCATTCACCGCCATGCGGGCCCGCGGCACCAAGGTCACTGACGTGGCTGTGCTGGTGGTGGCAGCCGATGATGGTGTTCGGCCCCAAACCCTGGAAGCCATAAGCCATGCCCGGGCCGCCAAGGTGCCGATCGTGGTGGCGATCAACAAGATCGACAAGGAAGGCGCCTCCCCCGACCGGGTCAAACAGGAGCTCTCCGGCCTCGAACTGGTGGCTGAAGACTGGGGTGGCGACACTGTGATGGTGCCTGTGAGCGCCCTCAGAGGTGAGAACGTCGACAAATTGCTGGAGATGATCCTGCTGGTCACCGAGGTGGAAGACCTTCAGGCCAACCCGAACCGCATGGCTCGGGGCACCGTGATCGAGGCTCACCTCGACAAGGCCAAGGGTCCTGTTGCCACCTTGCTGATTCAGAACGGCACCCTCAAAGCTGGTGACGTGCTGGCAGCCGGCCCGGTACTGGGCAAGGTGCGAGCCATGGTGGATGACACCGGCAAGAGGGTTAAGGAGGCAGGTCCTTCCTATGCCGTTGAAGCCCTCGGCTTCAGCGAAGTCCCAACCGCTGGCGACGAATTTGAGGTCTATCCAGATGAGAAGACCGCCCGCTCGGTGGTGGGCGACCGCGCCAACGAGGCACGGGCCACCCGTCTTGCCCAGCAAATGGCTTCACGCCGGGTTTCCCTAGCCTCGATGTCGGGCCAAGCCAGCGAGGGCGAGCTCAAGGAGCTCAACTTGATCCTCAAAGCTGACGTGCAGGGCTCCGTGGAGGCGATTCTCGGCTCCCTGGAGCGGCTCCCTCAGGGCGAGGTGCAGGTGCGGGTTCTGCTCTCCGCACCGGGCGAGATCACCGAAACCGACGTCGATCTAGCCGCCGCCTCCGGCGCCGTGATCGTTGGCTTCAACACCTCCATGGCCCCTGGCGCCAAACGCGCCTCCGATGCCACCGGCGTCGACGTGCGCGACTACGACGTCATCTACAAGCTGCTGGAAGACATCCAGATGGCTATGGAAGGCCTGCTGGAGCCGGAGTTGGTGGAGGAGTCCCTCGGCGAAGCCGAGGTGCGCGCCGTATTCACCATTGGCCGCAGTGCCGTGGCTGGTTGCTATGTGACCAGCGGCAAGCTGCAACGCAACTGCAAAGTGCGGGTGTGGCGCGGCAAGGAGAAGGTGTTCGAGGGCGACCTCGACTCCCTGCGTCGCAACAAGGACGACGTCAAGGAAGTTGCTACCGGCTTCGAGTGCGGCATCGGCACCGACCGCTACACCGGCTGGCAGGAAGGGGATCGGGTGGAGGCGTTCAAACTGGCCACCCAGCGCCGAACCCTCACCATCTGACCTCCGTGAACCCCCGCAGCGAGCCCCTGCTCTGGCTCCAGCTGGTGGCCCTTGGGGCCGTGCCACTGGAGCTTTTGGGGTTGGTACTTGTGCTGGCGGGGGCTGATCCTGGCCCCCTGCCTGGGCTGGAGCGGATGCTGGCCTGGGCAATCGGCGCCCTAGGGCCAGCAATCCTGCTCTGGCAGCGCCCAGCCGACGTTTGCTCTTTGCTGGTAATCCAGGTACCAATCAAAGCCAGGAGCGGGGCCCAGCTCAGCTTGGCGGCACTGCAGAGCAGCCTGGTGCACAAGCTCCTGATGGCAGCTGGCGCTGCAGCCCTGCTGCCCCTTTTTTGGTGGATAGACCAGCACGCCGCCCTAGCTACGCCGCTCTCCCCACTGGCCGCCAGCCCTCGCTTCGTGAGTCTGCTGGTGGCCTGCCCGCTGCTAGCAGTAATTACCTGGCAGTGGCAACAGCTGATCCAGGCAAGCGCCCTGCTAATCCGCAACCCCGCCACCCTCCCTGAGCGTCCACCCCTGAGCCTGCAGCAGCTCGTCAGCCAGCGAATGTCCCTAGGACTGCCCCTGTTGCTGCTGAACCCGCTTCTGACCACCCAGCCGGTTGCCAGACAGGCAGCACCAGCCAAACCGGTAATTGACGACTTGCCTGCTGCTCGAGCAGCAGAGGTTATCGTCCAACCTGAAGCGTCTTCAGTCGCCGACACGGTTGCGATCCAACCAGAAGAGACTGCCGAACAAGCTGAGCGCACCGACCTGGATCAGCAAGTCGGTTGAGGCAACTTCAGCTCCGCTTGCCAATCGCATTGCCATCGTTGCTAACCCCACAGCACCAGAAGCTGCCAAGGCCACCCAGAGACCGCGCCGCAGACCACGCCAGGGGGTACGAGCTTCTTGGAGCAACCTCGCCTTAAGGGCGGGATCAATTGAATCTGGCTTGGATCCCATCACTTACCCGTCCCATCAAGGCCAACCCCTGAATGCTAATTTCATTGAGCTGCCGGTGTAGCTCAGGGGTAGAGCAACTGATTCGTAATCAGTAGGTCGTCGGTTCAAATCCGATCACCGGCTTAAAAAATAACATCAATAGCGAAAGCCTGATCACAGCTCCTTAACGTCAGGGGGTTTCGACCTGCACTTGCTCAACCGCCTGGGCCAACTGCAGCAAACGGTGCTCGGGCGAGCCCACCAGCTCAATTAACAACGGCGGACTCGTTTTCGGCAAAATATCAAAACGACCATCTCGATAAATCTGCTTAAAAATAGCGTCTACCTCGTCGCGGTAGGAATGATCGACCGGACGAATACCGTCATCCTCCATGGCCACCGGCCAATCATCAGACTGAGGCACGAAGGCCAAGATATCAAGACGATCTAAAGATTCCCTTACCGCAGAGACCATTGACATGACGAAGTCGTCATCAATATCAGTCGAACGCTGGTTTGCCGTGTACTGGGAATAGGCAATGTAATCAACTGGTGCCCTGTCAAAGATGACCTGCTGGGCAGGCGTGGAATAGCGATTAAGACGGCTAATGCTGTAGTAAAGCTGAATCCCGTTATGCAATCGCGTGGAGGCATCGCGAAAAAGAATCTCATAGGGACCCCGCAAGCTAAGAACTCGATATGGCTCCTCCTCGCGCATGTAGTCGCCATTAAGCGCAACCCAATCATTTACGACCGTGGACTTCCCGAGGGAATGGGATCCAGAAATAGCAATCCGCATGGCCGGCGCCAACTTGCGCATTCAGGGTAGGGGCTGCTCTGATGTTTTTCCTATTTGCGGTTGATATTCATCCTGCCCACCAAGCCCAACCACCCATGCAACAAAAAAGCCCCCTTATTCAAGGGAGCTTTTGGGATTCCGTATTACCCAGCCGTAGCTGGGCTGTTGACTATCAACCGATTGCAGGTGCGGTCAGTGCCACGGGTGTGGCAGTAGCAGCAGCAAGGTCAAGCGGGAAGTTGTGAGCGTTGCGCTCGTGCATTACTTCCATACCCAGACCAGCGCGGTTCAGAACGTCTGCCCAGGTGTTCACCACACGGCCTTGGCCGTCGAGGATCGACTGGTTGAAGTTGAAACCGTTGAGGTTGAAGGCCATCGTGCTCACGCCAA